>CAZHBQ010000006.1:0-31201 GCA_964530785.1 uncultured Methanobacteriaceae archaeon
CGGTTTCAGCTCTACTAATTTCAGACGTTAAATCAGATGCTTTAGCAGTATTGTCAGTGGTAATATTGACACCAGTGATCTTACCATCAACCTCTGTTACTTTAACCTACACATTAGTGCCGTCCGTAGAAGTGATAACTGCATCAAGGTCTTTTATAGCATTTTCTCTAGCAGTAACTTCTACCTCTACAGCACTTTGAGCATCAGTTCCAGCCTTTTTAGCATCTGCAATAGCAGTAGCTTGTGCAGTTGATATAGGTTTGTTAGCATCGGAAGTATTATCTACATTTTCGAGATTTACATCAGATTTAGTAATTACTACATTTCCAACTCTATCATTTACAGAAAGAACTGTATTTTTCTATGCTTCTTCTTCTATATAATACAACTTAGATTTTTCTTCGTCTGTGTAATCATTAGATGTTAAAGATTTTCCATCTTCTTTATCAACCTTATTAGAATTTAAATCTGAAATTGAACTTAGTATAGATTCTAAATTAGTATCAATATCTTCTTTAGAATAAGGACAATAATATAAATGTCCATGTGTCCAGATTTCTTTAGAATCTTTTATAAATACTATTGAAGTTGGAAGGATATTCCCATTGGCAAGTTCTTGATTGAACTTTTCTTTATTATTAAAATGAATTAATTTTTTATTAATTGCCATATCATTTTAAAATATTATATAAGGGAGATTTAACTCTCCCTTATAATTATTCACTGTCTTCTTCGTACCAAGATAACATTTCATTAATCTCAGTAATTTGCGATTCTAATTCTTCCTTTGTTGTTGTAATATTATCACTAAGTGATTCTTCTGCAGCAGTTGCTCTAGCTACTTCAGTAGCAAGTGAACTTGTTCTATTGTCTTTTTCTTCATCAATTAATTTTTTAAGTTCAACACCTTGCTGTGCAGATAAGGCTACAGTTATACCACCTGTAGTAAGATCATTTATTATTTCAGTAGATGATGTTCCAAATTGATCCCAAACTTCACCAGTCCAAGCATAGTTCATGTTGTTTTCAATGACGTTATAAACATCACCTTCTTTAGGATTTTCAACAGCTTCTAAATCCTAGTATGTATTAACAGAACCTTTATAATTAAGTGGACTTGTTACAATTTCTGCAAGTTCTTCAAGCGTCTCTTTTAAATCGTCAGTAAAATCATTTTGTGATAAATCATACCCTTCTTTCTTTTCAACATAATTATCAAAAAGAGCAATAACTGAATCAATAGAATCCTTTAAATTTCCTTCAGAACAATAAAAATATTTATCATGAGTCCAGATAGCATTTATATCAGTAATAAATGCTATTGATTTTTTAGAAATATTTTCTTTATTGCTTTCAAAAGTACTATTGTTTTTAAAAATTAAAAATTGTTTATTTATATCCATTATGTTTCCTCCCACCATAAATTGTTAATATAATCAGTTATCTTACTTTCTAATTTACTTAGAGTATCATATTCCTCAGAAACTCCACCTAATATTTCATTTTTTAAATCTAATAATGAATCATCTAACATTGTTTCAGTAACATAACCCACTAATGATGTTGTAGATCCGTATTTAATAGATCTAAAGTAAATATAAGGAAGATCTGTAATAAAATATAAAGCTCCGTAATCAATTTTAGGTAAAGTTAAATATTCATCCATAGTTAAAACTTTAAATCGAATTTCATTTTCATTTCCGTTCCATTTATGATGACAACTTATACCTTTTTCTGATTTTGAAATAGTAATAGAACTGTCTGAATCAGGATCTATTATTAATTCAGCTTTAACTCCATAAGGGGTTGAAATAATATCTACAGATCTATCTACAATAGGATTATTTATTTTTAACTATCCTGCAATTTTTTGATCTTTTACAAAGATCTAAATAGAATCAGTTTCTTGACCAATATGATTTAAACAAGATAAAT
Source organism: uncultured Methanobacteriaceae archaeon (assembly GCA_964530785.1). Classification (GTDB taxonomy): domain Archaea; phylum Methanobacteriota; class Methanobacteria; order Methanobacteriales; family Methanobacteriaceae; genus Methanosphaera. Next base: position 1,936 of record CAZHBQ010000006.1, read on the forward strand.
CTATATAATAATCCTATCCAATAGAATCTTGAAGATTGAGATAAAGGCTTCCTACTTTAGAGGAAATACCTTTATCTACGTCTTCTTCAGTGGAAATACCTTTATCAAATTTAGTAATGTAAGTTCCTTTCTAAAATGATGTTTTACTTAATATATAACCTTTATCATTTAATATTTCTAAAACTATATTGTTATCTTCTTCATAAGAATTAATTTTTAAAGAAACATCAACTTTAGCTAATTCAGAATTTAGATAATCAATAAAAGCCTTTTCAGTTAAAATAACTTCATCAGAAGGAGTTTCACTAACTTCATTTGACGCTTTCTTATCTCCATAATTTGTCCAGAGCCAGTCTAATTGACTCATTCCTGATGGTCTATTAATCATATTCTCCCCAAACTAGTTTAGCAGATAAACCTGATGAATCTATTGTTAATAGTACATCAGAATTATTGTTTAATGAATTATTAATATTTAAATCTGCAGTGAGTGTTTTCTATGCACTAGTTCCATAAGCTGGATTTAAAGTAATACTATTTGTATTAGTAGTATGTAATTCTGCATATAAACCTTGCTCAGTACTATTTAAAGTGTGTAAAGATACGGCATCAGTTTTATCTTTAGTTTCTGCAATTTTTACATCAGCTGAAATCTTATATGAAGTAGAAGCAGTTCCTGTCCAATCTGATACAGACATATCAATAGAAGCTGTATCAACCGGATCATAAATGTTTAAAGAATCTTTAAGACTAATGGTAACATTATCTCCGGTAGTCATAACTAATATTAACAAAGGTTCTCCTACCGTTGTTGCATATCCTTTGTTAACATCTTCAGAAGTAGCTGGGCGAGAATAAGCATTACTTAAAAATCTAGCTTTATCAATATCAATGTATTTTACAGCTTTTGCTTTATATGGATTAGTTGCTTCCGATTCATTTGGATCTCCATATTTAGTTTTATAAGTAACTTTTAATCGAATCTATTCATTGGTATCATTTGTTTCATCATTTTCTTCCCAATCAATATCTTCAATTAAATCTTTAGTTTCATCATATATCTTTTCATAGAAATAAACATAATCAGAAATATCAAGCATTCTTTCTCTGCCAGAAGAATTTAATTTCCAAACATCACCATCAATATGACAAGCAATACCACCTGTTGTTAATAGTTTTTGTTTCCAAGTACTATTACTTCCATCAAACTCAACTAAAGTATATCTAGTATTACCAGATCCAACTTTAGTTTCCATAATATACTTATCTCCACCTGCAGGATCTTCAGGAAGTTCTGAAAGAACTGTAACAAATCCTTTAATAATAGGAAGATTCTCTAAATCTGTTATATCAGCCATTGTATGAGTATGACCAACATCAGATTTCTTATCTAGTGCTAGTTGTGTAGCAAGAGATATTGGTTTATCTAAATCAGAAGTGTTATCAACATTTCCTAAACCAATTTGTTCTTTAGTAACATTGTGAGGATTGTTATGATCTCTTATATGATCATCCAAATCAGAATCATCAGCCTTTTCAGCAATACTTAGATTAATTTCATTTATCTTTTCTAAAACCGCTAAAGATATGGGTTTCTCTGCATCAGAGGTGTTGTCAACATTACCAAGACCTACTTGATCTTTAGTTACTTTATGAGGATTATTATAATCTTTTATATGATCACTTAAATCATCCTTAACATCATTTAATAAACTAGCAGTGCTTTCACTTGAACTTTTAATATCATTAATTTTATCAGTAAGTACTCCTTCTTGAGTTGTTGCTCTAGTAATTTCACTACTTAAACCAACTTGAACTGCATCAATTGAACTTTTTAAGTCAGAGTCTTCACTAGTTGATCTAGTTATCTCATTATTCAATGCATCTTGAAGTGTATCAATTTTAGCATTAACGACAGTTTCAATATTAGATTGTAAATTATCAACATCTTCAGATACATCATCAATCTTATGATCAAGTGAATTAATATTATTTTGGAGAGCTGTTTCAGCAAGTTTGGCTCTATTTGCTTCTTCAGATATACTATTAGTTAAAGTTTGTTCTGCGTCTTTAGCACGTTGAACTTCATCACTAATAGCTTTGCTTAAATCAGAAGTATCAGATTGAAGAATTTCTACTAAATCGGATATTCTTTTTTCTTCTGCTTGTGCTCTAACAACTTCAAGATTAAGTGTATTTGATAAATCTTTTTCTGCGTCAGTAGCTCTACTAACTTCAGAAGCTAAATCAGAAGTTAAAGAATTTAATTTAGCAGCTACAGTAGTATCTTCAAAAACAAGATCTTTAGCATTATTGCTTACAAATAAATATCCATCAATATTTTGTAAACCTTGATTTTCTTTATTGCTTATTTTTAATTCTGCAGATAAAGTATCAATTCCATTTACAACATGAGGAGATTTAATAAGAGTAATTACAGAATTGGAGTCATTTAAAATATCCCATTCTTTAATAAGATTTGAAACATTTATACTTACTGTAGATTGTTGATTACTTGCGTTAGTATAATAAAGAATTAAATTTTCAGTAGTAGCATCATATTCAAGTTTATCAATTACTGAACCAACTGATAACTATAGTTCTTTAGTATTTATACCATCTGTAAATATAAGTTTATTTGCAGAATTATCATAAGTTAAATCTACTGTTGCATAAACTCCACTTGCTAAATCTTGTAATATATTATTGTCTTTATCAGATAATTTAACAGAAGCAGTTAAATTAGTTCCAGAAGTAGTATCTAATTCTAAATTAATACTTGAAGAATCAGTTACAGATAATTTATAATTATCTTTTATATTATTTATAGCTTCTTCTAATTCAGATTCTTTACTAGTAGCTCTTTGAACTTCTGTATCTAAATTAGTAGTATCAACATTAATTTGATTTTGTAAATCTTGTTCTACTGATTTAGCACGACTAACTTCTTCAGATAATTCTGTTTCTAAAGTCGATACTCTATTTGTTAAACTAGCATCATCATCTGTATTTTCAGAAAGTTTTTCAGATAAAGTATCAATTCTATCACTTAACAAAGATTCTTCATTTTTAGCTCGTGATATTTCACCATCTAAATCAGATTGTAATGTCTATTCAACCTCTTTTGCTCTTGCAATTTCAGTATCTAAATCTGATGCAGTATTTCTTAATTTTTCAGCAACCGTAGTTGTTTCAAAAACTAAATTCTCAGCATTATTACTTGCATAAAGATAACCATCAATGTTTTGAAGTAACTATCCATCAATGTTGCTAAGTTTTAATTCTGCACTCAGAACATCCACACCATTAACTTTGTGTTCAGATTTAGTAAGAGTAATTATAGAATTAGGGTTATTAAATACTTCCCAGTCTATAATTAAATCTGTTAAATTAACAGATATGGAATTTTCCTATCCAGATGCTGTTGTGTAATATAATGTAAGATTTTCAGTTGTTTTATCATACATCATATTACTAATGCGTGTACCAGAATTTAACTAAAGAACTTTAGTTTCTAATCCATTAAAGAAAGAAATCTGATGTTTTGTTTCATCATAACTAACATCTATTGTAGCATATAAACCACTTGAAAGTGATTGAATAACATTACCAGCATTATCTGAAACAATAACAGTAGCTTCTAATTTTGTGTTTTCAGATGTTTTATTAACATCTAAATTTACACTTGAAGAATTAACTCCAACTAAAGTATTTGCCTAAGAATTAGATATAATTAATTCTTTTAATTCTTCATCTATTTCAGTAGAACGATTAATTTCAGCATCTAAATTCTGTGTAAGAATTTCTTCTGCATTTTTTGCTCTTTCAATCTCTGCTGTTAAATTATTATTAGTTTCAGTTAAACCATTTTCTAATTCTTTTTCGGCAGTTGTGGCTCTATTTATTTCTTCAGTTAAATTATCTGATAAATTCTCTTCAGCTTCTTTTGCTCGAGTAATTTCATTAGTTAAATCTGTAGATATATCATTTACAGAATTTTCTAACTAATCAAGATATACTTCTAAGTTTAGATCGTGATGAGTGAGATTATCAGTTGTACCTTTAACATATAAAGTATTTCCTTGTTTAACAAGAATATTATATTTATCAACAAATAATCTTACATCAGCAGAAAGTTTATCAGCACCAGAACCAATTACTTCTTCTCTAGTAAGTTCAACTACTTTAGTAGAATTACTATTATCAACATCCCATTCTCTAATAAGAGTCGAAACTGGAAGTCTTAATACCTAAGTATTACCGTTATGTAATTCAAATTCAAAAACAAGAGCTTCTTGATCAGAATCATAATAAGCATTTTTAACAATTGTTGATAATCCAATCGTATGAGTACTTATGATGTTATCATTTACAAGAATAGTTAAAATTCCATCTTCGTAAGTTGAAGACAATTTATAATAGATTCCGTCTGTTTTTGGAATAATTCCATTTCCAGATTCAGAAGATATTTTGACATTAGCTTGAAGGATTGTTTCAGAAGTATATTTGTCTAATTGTAAATCTACCGTATTTGTATCTTTAACTGTAAGATTACAATTATTAATAGCTTCATTGATAAGAGAATCTAATGTTTTAAGAGCATTCATTACTGAAGTGGCATCTTTTAAATAGTATGTCTCTTTATCTGCATTATAAGACCCATCTCCACTTAGACCAATTCCAACTTGGGTTTGATCAAGTTCAGATTGAATATTATCCATTCTGTTCTTATTAGAAGAAGCTAAAGTTTCAATAAAATCTTCAATTCCTCTTAAAGTTCTAAATTGTTCATTAGGAAATGGATCTCCTAATATAGTATGATGTAAAGTAGTAAGAATTTCTTTTAAAGATACTGAATAATCAAAATCCTTTAAAAATTCTTGTAATTCTGGAAGTGTATTTATCTAATTATCAGAATCATCAATAGTATTAAAAAATTTATTAAGTAATTCTGAAATTTCGGTTAAAGTGTGATAATCTAAAGTTTGAAGATATTCATAAATATCAGTTTCAGTTGTTCCTACAACATCTTGAATATCTTTCTTTAATTCATCATAGTATTCTTCAACTTTATCAGATTCTTCTTCTAATTCATTTTTAATATCAATTATTGCTTTTGATATTTTAAGAATACTGTTTAGGTTATCATCAACTTCAGTTGTATCTGCTGTTCCCCAAATAGCCTGATCAGCTAATTTACGTTCTTTTATTTCTGTACTTAGATTATTATCAAGTTCATCAAGTTTTACTTTAAGATCATCAACATCACTAAAAGATATTAATTTCTTAAATACTAAATCATCTGAATCATTAATAACCCAATACAAAGCTTGATTACCTTCTCCATCATCACGAACAATCTTTAAAAGTCCTTCATGAAGAATAGTATATTGTATAGGATCATTGTAATAATTAACAAGATCTTTTTCAGTATCAAATATATAATCAGCTTCAATAGGATAATTACCAGTCCTAATGAAGCTACCCATCATTTCACTATATTGACTCATTCTTCAGATATAAAATTAAATGTTACGCTTTGATTTAAACTAGAAAGTGCTTGTTTGTATATATACATTTTATATATAATATCTTTTTCAACTCCAGAAATTTGAAGTGGAATCATATCAATTACTTCAAATGCTTCTATTCCAAAACTTTGAGATTTAGTTACCATAGTATCAAGATCTGGATAAGAAGCAGGTAATACTATAAAAGGATGTCTTAATTTAGGATCTTCAAATTTATAAGTAAAAGTAAATGATTTCATTACATCGCTTCCATTTATAAATCTATTCTGAGTTCCTTCTAAGTCCTCATTTTCTAATTCAATTAAGTAATCCATTGTAATAGTATTTCCAAATTTCCATTTAGGAAGTAATCCAACAAAAACTGGCATACTACATTTTACTGTTGCTGTTTCTTCGTAAACAGTTCCATTAGTATAAATTACTTTAAATGTAAATTCAGTGTCTTCATATATAGGTAAACTATCAACTGTTACACATCCATTTTCAAAATCATCTTTTGTTAGAGTATATATCAGTTCTCCATTTTGATATAATTCGGCATATTCTATAAGTCCAGTAGAACCATGAACACATAATGTTACAGGACATTTTTCAGTAATTGTTATATATTCAGGAACATCTATACTAATACTTTTTCCATAAAATATAGCATCCATAATTTCTTGAAATGTCATTGTTGTAGGAATAATACTATTATCTTCAACAAAACCAACAGTAGTTTCAACAGCTCCAGAAGTAATCCAAATAGGTTTTAAATTATTTATTGTCTCTTCTATCTTTTCATCAACTTGATGTAAAGTAATAAGGTCTTGTGCATCAACAGCATCTACACCTTTTTGAGGAGCTTTAAAAGGAATAGAACCATCTTTTAAAACATATCCAATTTCTTTTACTTTGTCAATTATCCCATGAGGATCATCCAATTCAGTATGAGTTAATAGTGCTTCTTTAACTGATGAATTTACCAATTTGTCTATTACACTATCAATTTGTCCTCTTGAATATGTTTGAGTTCTATCATATACATTATCTTTTAAAGCATATTTTTTAAGTTTATTGTTTAGTTTTTCAGTAAATCCATGAGGATCTATATCTGTTTTATGTGTTTCTAATAATGAATCAACATAAGCTTTAGTAGTTAAATGACTACTAATTTGTGGAGTACGTCCTGATTGAGGTTTTTCAAACGGAGTAGTTCCATCTAGTTTTACAAATTTGGTATTCTAATTATCTATCTAATCTTTAGTATATACTTCAGATTTAGTATATACATCATTTAATTCAACATAATCTTTTAAAATATTTGTAACTTGTTCAAGTATTGATGATTTTTCTGATGTTTTCAAATAATTTTGTAACAATCCATCTACATATCGTTTAGTAGTCAAATCATTACTTGATACTGGTGTTACACCTGCTTGTGGTGATGTAAAAGGAGTAGTTCCGTCAATTTTTACAAGATCTTCTAATAGATCTAATACATCATTTTTAGTAATATAATCAGAAGAATCAATATATTCTGATAATTTCTTTTTAATTTTATCAATTATTACAGATTCTACCTCTTCTTTTGTATAAACATCCTCTGATGCTAATACTCCCAAATTATGTCTAGCTACAGATTTTTCAGAATCTGTTTCAAATTCAGAAAGAAAATTATCTTTTAATAAGTAATTTGAATCTAAAGTAGAAGTTAGATCTTCGTCAGAAGTAGTATCAGTTCCAGGAGTTAATATTGTTTCTGCCATTTATTATTATAATAATACTATAAAGCAATTAACGATAAATTATCATCTAATTCATTATTCTATATTAAATCTATAAAAGAAATTTCTTCTAGAATAAACTCATAATCAAGTTTATATCCTTTTCTAATTTCACATAATAAATTATTAAACTCTTTAACTACTTTTTGTTTAAGAACATCCACATCCATTGCTACTACTTTTAACATTTTCATCATTACATACTCCATTACAAGAATGTAATAGTTCAATAATTCTTTCTGATTCGTATAATTGGTTACATTCTACCAAATATTTGATAATATTTATTCCCATCCATACTAAATCTCTTTTGTAAATCAATTCGCTATCTATATTATTTTTATTTGCACATTGTGTAAATCCTCTACTTTCAAGTATCTACTAACACAAATTTATATAACATTTTTGTAAAAAACAAATAGATACGTAATCTTTATTTATTTTAGATATTGTGGTATTGACAGTATTTATTTCTATTAATTCTGAATAATCAGAAACACTAAATATCTATTCTGATTCTGGAATATATTTATATAATTGTGAACCATCAATAAAATATATTATTTCATATACTCCTAAAAAATCAGGATATTTAGTTAACATATCTTGAAACCATTCTTTAGTAGGAAGTACTATATAATATACAGTAAACCATCCATCAAATTTAATAGAAATTTCATTAGTGTATTCAACAGATTTAATACTAGGATTTTCTAATGTGTTTAAATACAACAATGTAATTCCTTTTGTTTCTGATTTTTTAAAACTTCCTTTCTACAAAAATGTAGAATCCTCTGACAAATAAGTTGTAGAAATGTCTTCTATATTTATTTTACAATTACAATTACTTTCTGTATTTATATTAATATTAAGTTCCATTAAGTTCCTAATTGTCTAATTTTATCATTATAAGGATTACCATCATAAAGCTAAGCAATTTCTATTTCTGATCTACGTTTAGCTTCTTCTATATTTCCTTCTTTATATTGTCTATCTGTTTTAGCTTTATACCACTCTAACTGATTTTTCATTGTTAATTCTTGCTATTCTAATTGTAATTTAGTTTGGTTTAACTATTCTATTTTTGAATTTGCTTGTTTTAATTCTTGTGTAGTTTTCTATAATTCCTGTTCTAATTGCTCTGCTTTTTGTGCTAATTGTTGTATTTGATTATTTTCTTCTTTTGCTTTTTTCATAGCTATTTTAATTTTTTGTTTTAATTCAGGAATACTTTTACTTGTTAAAGCTTCTATTATAATATCAGGAGGTAATCCTCCACTTTTAACAAACTCTGGAATTACAGCTTTTATAATTTCAAGATCTTTTACAACATCACTAGTAGTAATAATTCTAATATCATGATCAGTTAAAGTAAAATATTCAGGGAGAGCTGTAAATATTTTTTGATATTTATCTCCAAGTATTAATGTTCCAGTTAATCCTTTTTTAAATACAACTTTTGCTAAATTTAAACAATCTAAAAGCATTTCATTTACAATTAAATCCATCTAATGATAATACTATTTTGTAATTATAAATGAATTAGTAACACCCTATTTAACATTACTTACCGCATCTCTTTGCTCTATTCCATTAAGTCTTTCTCTAAAAACTCCTGTTATAGAAGATACAGTTTGTTCAATAGAATCTATTGCTAATTGTATAGCTTGTATAGCTTGGGTTTTAACAGTATCATCATATCCATTAAATATAGTAGTAAGAGGCGCAGATCCTGAAGCAAGTCTTCCTTCTTCTGCAGTATTTAATAAGCCTATTCCTTGTTTTTTCAACTACAACCATTTAGTAAGTCTTTCTGGCATATTAACTCCTAAATGAGCTGGAATTAATGTTTCATCAATCCAATCTCCTATTGTACCACTATTGGCAATTATATTATCTCTATAAAAACACAAGAGATCATAACGATCCTATAAATGAGTACAAGCTAATACCAACGAATAAGGCTCATAACCTCTATTTAAGAAATATACTCCATTAATAGATAATGAACAATAATTAGGATTAGATATACTTCTTATAACTTTATCATTCTTACCTTTTAGAATATATATTTCATCCCCTATTCTAATAGTTTCATAACGCTATATTACAAAATCTTTATCTGTTTCTAACCATTCTACTTCATATACAGGAACTAATTCAAAATCTTTAGAAATATCACTACTAGGATAACCTGGGACTGTTTCAATTCCAGCCATTAATCCACTTGTAGAAGGATAACCTTCTTTATTTAAAGGCATTTTTATATAATGTAAAGAATTATCATATACAGACTCCCATTTATCTTCTAAAAGTTTTATATCATCTTTTGACATATCTTTTCCATATTTATTAAGAATTTCTGTTTTAGACATCCAACTTCTAACAACAGCTCTATATGAATTTTTAACATACGGAGATTCTATATTTCTATCAATAAATGTATTAAGTGGATTTAATACTCTTATTTTAATTGAATTTTTTTCAACAGATGGTTCTACTTTATAAAAAGTATATCCTGTAATAAGTAAATCTATAATTACATTACGTAAGCAAGTAATAAAATCTGTATCTCTAGATTGTATAATATAATCAATAACATTTTGAGATGCAATTTCATATTCAGATGTAAAACTAGAAGATATATCTTCTACAATTTTTTCCATCTATTCTGCAATAAAAGAATCTTCTATATCTTTTCCATCCTTAAAGTTAAGAATAGTATTTTCTAAATGATTTTTTAGAAAGTTATAAAGTTCAGAATTTATCTTTAATTGTTTTTCTCTATATATATTATTAATTGTATTACTATCTTTGCAAGATACTTTAGGAATTATAGGCATACTTAAATATTCTCCAACTAAAGCATCAACATGTTTTCTAAGAAGAGGTGTAAAATTAATTGCAGTTGGAGTACTTACTCCAAAAGATTCTTCTAGATATTTAAACTAATTTTCATCTCTTATTCCATTATAATAATTATATGCTTTCTATAACTAATATTTTGGATAAACTAATTCATGTATTGCTTTATCCGTTTTTTCTATTAATTCATCATTTGTCATGACAGTTACATGATTTATTTATAGGACAACATAGATCCTTTTCTCTTTTATTTAACTCTCCATACCATTGCAAATGGTATTTTCTATTTCTTATTTCTTCTTTTAAATATTTGAGAAATTTATTATCATCTAATTCAGCATAAAATACAACTGGAACATATTGACCTTGCGGAAATAATGTTACACTAAATCCAACAGGATCTAATTTATCTACTTCAATTTTTCCAGTATAATTTAAGTTATAAAAGACTCTAATGAATTCTAGTGTCGCTTGTTCTATATCCTGTATTGACATATTGTCCAAAATTATTATTAAAATTAATTTTAATATTATTTTGATTGGGAATTACACCCCATCTCATATATCCATTTTCATCTTTATAATAACCTATATCTTGCCACACATCATTTTCAACAATATTCTATTTAGGAATTACTCCAGATAATTCTTCATCAGCTAATTCTGCCATAGCGACAGCAGCTACAATATCAAACTTTCTTTTGTTTTCGTCTGTATATCTGTTAAATTCTTCTAACATTTCATCAAACCATATGGTGTGACAATAATCATTTATATAATCAGCAATTAAATCTGTTTGATGTGCAATGATAGCTGAAGTTGCAGGAGTTCCATATTGTTTACTAGTTCCTTTTACTATATCTGTAAGTGTGGCTCTAGGTCTTTTCATAAAGAAATTTAAGTATTTTTTATCTCTAGCCCATGTAACAAAATTCATTCTAGTAGCCTCTATATTTATAACAGCATTATAATACTAAGCTAATCTAATAGCTGTTTTATAAGCTTCTCTAATATCATTAGGTCTATCTTTATATATTGCTACATATTGAGGTGCGCTATTTCCAAATACTCTTTTTTTTACAACTAGACAAAAATCAGACGGATCTTTTGTATATTCAGAAGTTTGATTAGATCCTATATCAATTCCATCTATTCCTATTATATATAAATTTCTAATTTTTTCAGAAGGAGGATTCCAAATAACTTCTCCATTTTCATCTTTTTTTGGAGGAAGTGTCCAAATAGGATGTTCTAATATTTTAACTTTTCCGTTTATATTAGGAATCCATTTTATTCCTTCTATATTTTCTCTAGTCTAATTTTCATTCTTTTTAAATTTATAATCTATTAAACCTGTTTCAATAGGAGGACATTGTTTTAAAGCTCTAATTCTAGTTAATTGTTCTGCAATTAATACTTTATTAAATTTGTTATCACCTTCAAGTGAAAATGCTTCTTCTGCAGTATAACAATATTCTGCAGAGTGATCAATTAAAGCTTTAGGATTATTTATTAGTTTTTGTCTGTCTATATCTAGTTGTTCTTTATAATTTTCCCATAAACAATAACCTCTATCATCTAATAATTGTCTCTTTATCCCATTAGCATCAGTTCCATATTTAGTTACAGCTCCGATATAAGATGGAATAAAATAACCAGTATAAACCCAGTCTTTGGTTTCAGTGTAATTATGATGAAAAGGTAAAACATCAAATCCTTCTGGATCATAATATATATCTCTAAGGCCTTCAAGCGCGCTTCCGCGATCTCCTCCTGTCGTAATGTTATCTCTAAGACTTTTTATTCTTAGATTCTTATACTTTAATTTGTATAAGACCAGCGTACATTTTCATATTTTAATAAATATGTCGGGAACTCTTGGATAAATTATATTCTCTATAAAAGAGTTTCATTATCTACGCGTTACACTACTACAACATATTACCTTTGTAGTTAGCACGGTATTCCCATCTCAGGGTTCACCGTTTTTTCCCGATTTTAAGGCGGCAAAATCAGTAGTATAAATATTATATTTTCTTGTTAAATAAATTGATGCGTTTTTATATAAAATGTCAGCAACACGTTCAGCTTTTTTAGTACTATATCCTAATCTATAGGTATTTTCATTACAGTTTGGTTTTTGCATTAAAAATCCATTTATACCTAAATAATTCTAAATTCCTTCTAAAAAAGATTTAGTTCCTATAATTAGTAAAGACGCTTCTAATTTTGGATTAGATTTACTATGGGGATAAACTCCTAATGTGCCATCTCCATCAAAATATCCTCTAATAAAATGTTTTATTAAATTATTAGATGTAAACATAGATTCGTCTGGAAATGTAAGAATTAAAGATTTATTTGGAACACATCCTAAATTATATAATGCTTTCCACATATGTTCATTTGTTATAACTGTTCTAATCATCTACATTAATTCTCCATCTTTATTAAATTTATTTTTAGAATTAAATTGATGAGAATCTGTTATAATCATACCCTTAGAATAATTTAAAAAATTATTAAACTTTTGTAAATGATCAATATCTTTAATCGATAAGGATAACCCTATTCTATTATTTTTACTAGAAATGTATCCATCAGCATACATAAAACCTAACCAATATGCTTTTTCTTCTGAATCAATTATATCAAAAGAATTTTCATTAAAAGGAACTTTTCCATGAGTATTTGTTATTTCTATATTTCGTTCTTTTAAATATTTAATTATTGTTTTACGATTAATTCCATATTTATCAGAAAGTTTTGTAATACTTCTATCGTATATAGATGTACTAATATATTCTTCAATTGCTAAATCTATTAATTTTTGTTTAAATTGAGTTTTAGAAATACCTTCACCTAATTTTTTAAGTTTTAAATCTATTGTTTCTAGTTTATTAGATTTACTAGATTTAATTGGAGTTTTTCTTATTTCAATATTATTTAGTTTTAAATATTTAGATAGTGTGTCTTTTCCAATATCATATAATTTACTTACTTCTGTTATAGTACTTGTCGAATTTTTATAATATTCAACAGCATCGTTTATTTGTTTTGTTTTTTCTTCTTTAGTCATACCAGTTATTTTTAGTATTTAAAAGTTACTTAATTATAATATTTATCTTCTAATTATACAGGGTTTACCGCCAACCAAACGTAATCCAAACTTGCTACCTCCGATATATATTAAAGCTTTACCTTTGATATAAGATTTGCGTAAAACTGGATTAGAACCAGCTTCTTCGTATATTAATAAATCTATACGATCGCCACGAATTTTAGAATCACTGTCTGCAACAATTCCTTCTATTTGTGATTTCCAACCTGCTTCGTTTTGAATACCATTATTATCTTTAACAAGGTAAGAAGATCTTTTTATAGTTGCAGTATTCTTAACCTAACGAAGTTTAGCAAATCCTTTGCTAGTATTTTCATTACAGAAATCTAGTGCATTCCATGTTTTGTCTAATGATTTATCAAGATAATTTTTAGCACTTGTAGTTATTAAACATTTACTTTCACTAAAACAATTATAAATACAAGCACATATGGAAGCGTTTATCTCTGAGAATCCGACTCCACGTGCTTTCATTAGGCAACAATCTTTTTTTAGTTTACGACATAATTCAAAATAATGAAAGAACTCGTATTGAAATACCAAAAATTTAGGAAATATCTAAGCACGTCCACTACCTGCAATTTCAACATCAATGTTGGGTAACTAGTAATAGTTAAGATAATAATAATTAGGACCTGTAACAGTATACCCATTAACAGTATATCCTTTTATACATCGTTTATATTCTTTATTCCAAAAATCATTATAGGGTTTGGTATGCATACGATGTTCGGTATATTTTCCGGTTCTAATATAAGTATCTCTAGCAACCGTAAACCAACTTGGATCAAAATCTAAACCGTGAGTATCATCAATTGGTTTATATCCAGTTAATTCATAAGATAATCGTTTATCAAAATAAGTAACATGTTGATCTTTTGTAATATCCCATTTAAAATCAGTTTGTTTTATTTCTGGTATACTTTGCTCTTCAGATTTTGATTGAACTTCATCAACTAACTATTTAATTTCTTCAAGTAATTGCGTTTGATTTTTTTTAGGACGACCTCTTTTTCTTTTAATCGTTTCCATATACATTAAAATTAGGCAAAAATCCATCAACAGCACCACCTCTAATAGAAGATGTTTCTGACAATTCTTTTTTAACTTGCGATTCTAATATAGTTAATTCTTCGTGAACTTTATGTAAAGATGATATTTCAGCAATAACATCTTTTGTTTTGTAAATAGGGGTTCCGTCTTCTTTACGTAATCCGAAATCAACAATTGTATTAAAATAATCCATTAGATTATCAGCTGTAGTTTGAGCAGCTTGTAATAGTCTAATGGATCTATTAGAATCCTATATACTCCTGTATTTTCGACAAGCTGCACGAAAATCAGGATCATTAAATTCCTCTTCTGTAAGTCCAGAATCTTGCAAGGCATACTGATGTCTTACTTGTTCTTCATTATCAGAATAAGGACTTTTCCAACAAATAGCTAACTAAATATAAGTAAATTCCTTAAATGCTCTTAATAAACATTCACCTGTAGGATCTTCTTTACATTTGTTTCTATCATGTTCAATTAATTTAGCAAACTCTTTAACAAGTAGAATATCTGAATTATCTAATTCTACTGACCCAGTTTGACTATTATATGTAAAAAAATTATTCATAAATCATTTATAATCCATAAAATCACTATTCCATATCTATTCAGTAGTTTTTAGATGACGATCAGATCCGAGTAATCCTGAATCAATTAAAGGTTTACTTTCAGGAATATATGTTAAAAGTCGTTGTATTTCTTTTAAATCAGACGGTTTAGGATTATCCATTACATCTTTCATATTTCTACCTGTATTTATAATCATTTGTTCAAAATTTTTCTACTCTGCTGGAGATAATTTCTACCAAAGATTATTAAATTCAATATCATTCGGAACTTTTTTAACAAGTGTTTTAGCTGATTTAGCTACTTTAACTGCTTTAGCAACAACTCCTAAAGGATTTTTTAAACCTATATCAGGACCAGTTCCAGTAATAGCACCTGTTTCATCTTCTCCAAGAGCCCAAGGTTTAGATTTTAAATAATAATAAAACTGTTTTAAAACATTAGGCAAAGTAGGAGATTGTTGAGAATAATATGTTGATTTATTAGCTGCTTCCTAATTAAGTTGTTTGTTATAATTTATCTTTTCTTCTGTTGGATTTTTAATAAAATCATCTGTATCTTCTCCTCCAGATACTTTATTTATTCTTTTTTTTTAATTCTTTAAATTCTTGTATAGTTGATTTCTATTTAACATTTCCTCCATTGGACTGTGATTTCATACATTTTTTACAAACCTTTCCACCTTTTTTAAAATATTTCATTTCATATCCATCAGGACAAATTCCTCTAAGTTGTTTAATATAATTAAGTTTAGCTCCAAATTTAGCTGCTCGTGTTTGCTATTGTTGTATCTGTTGTGCTACAGCCTATATCATTTTGGCCAGTTGTACAGCCTGTTGATTTCCTTGTTGTGCTGCTTGCATTATCTATTGAATTTGTTGAGTAGCCTATTGGTCTCCTTGCATAGCTGCTTGCACTAATTGTATAATTTGTTGCTATAATTGTTGTTCATCCATATTACATTAATTTATTTTTAATTGACAAATTGAAGATCTTTAGTTGAAAAAATTGCTTCTTGTAAAGCTCCATCTTTAGTAAACCACATACATCTAATTCCAATAAGTATTGGTTTCTTATCTATTTTTTTCTAATCATGTTTAAAAATAGATGTTATTTTCTTAACAACTATCATTGTAGGTTTATTAGGAATATCCTATTTTAATTGTACTACATCACCTGGGTTAAAATAAACATTATTTATTTCCATTTTTAATGTTATTAAATCGAATCTCTAGACCTTCATTAATTACTGCAATTACCTAAGTTTCAGCAAGACACATTAAACCTTGTTTAAAAAAAGGAACAGGCATCGCAGTTTCTTTTCTATACATAACAACATCACCAGGAACAATATATTTAACTTCTGGACCTACCTCTTGTACAGCACCTGTAATTATCATTTGTTCCATTTCTTCCATTTTTCCATTATCCATATTTTTGAATTCAGGATTCATTCCTCCTAAATCAGTTATAATTCCGTTTTCAATTTTAATTTTTTGGAATGGATTTTGTTTAAATGGAGTAATCAATATTCGATTAAACATAGGTTTAATTTCTATTGATTCTATGTTTCCTAAATTTTCAGAAGATTCTTTTAAATTGTTTACATGCTATTCTAATCTTTCTGTATATTTATCAACTTGATTATTAAACTGTCTAGCATTTTCTTTTTCAAAAACATCTTCAATTTTATCTTCTGACATATTAATCATACTTCCTTCCATTCCAACAATGTCTTGAGCCATTTTTTCTTCTTTAGTCATCAAAATTCGTTTATTCATAATTCATATTTTTATTACCATTTACCAATAGGGCATTTTGCATTTGTAGCTCTTACTTTTGATTTTAAAATGCATCCGCACCCATTTACATATCCATCTTTCTATTCTAAACTAATATCTCCAGTATTAACATTATACCATAACTTATTATTACACTATCCTCCAAATTTCTAAGAATATAAAGGACATTGATAACATATCTAAATCCTCTAATTTGCAAGTTCTTCTTTTAAATTTAAAGTTCTATTAACATTACCTTCAACTATATCAAAAATATTGTATTTCATAAGTTTAGAATATTATATAACCATTGTGTAAACTTAACCTATTAATAAGGTTGAAAAAGTTTCTATATAATAAAAATTAATATTCTATTTTCTTTCTTTTATTTTTCTGTTTTTCTAATATTAATTCTTTTTTATAAAAGTATAACATCTTTTCTACTTCTTCCTTTAAATATTGACAATGATATAATGTATTATTTCCATTATGATCATAATGATTTAAAATTAAATCCTTTATTATAAAGTTAGGATTAATTTTTTGAAGCATCCAAGCATAAGTAGAAAGTTGCATAGTATAATGCCAGAAATTAGAATCCATTAAATTATTCAATGGATATTTCATTTTAACATTAGACCTAGTTAAAGTATCGTATCCTGATTTCTGATCAATTTTTTCGTTACTTTTATGGTCTATAATTGTGATTTCGTTACCAGATTTAATGATTAGATCAGCTTGTCCTGCAAGTTTAAGTATTCCATCATCAGATTTTCTATATATTAGATATTCTGGATATACACCATATTCTAAATCTAAATCATAATAATTTTTTTTACATTCAAACTTACCTCCAATTCCAAACTTCTGTAAAGATATATTTTTAGGATTTTTATAAAAAGAGTTTTCTATTTCAGAATGAATTTTAGTTCCTCTTTCACAAGCTTCTCTATTTTTTCTATCCCATTCATCTAAAATATCTTGTTGAGTTTTATTAAAATCATTATCAGAAATATTGTAAACTTCTAATATAGATCTATCAAATTTCTTTGAATTTTGTAAAGACTTTTTTTCTATAACCCAATTTTCTTTAGGAATTAATTTTTCTAATGCTTTATAAGCAGACCAAAAATCTTTATCAAATGGTTGACCAAATCTTTCAATTAATGTAGTAACAGAAATATATTTTTCATTATCATCAACATCCCAATAGCAATGAACATCTTCGTTAAATGCTATTTTTCCATTTTGCTTATCAATTTTCATTTATTATACTATATTTAAGTACTGATATACTTATTATTGTTTATTTTTATTAATATTAGAATCTATTGTATTTGTATAAATCTTGTATTTATAAGTGTAATCTATTCCAAATAAAGCTCCTCCAAATGTACTAGTTTCTCCAAATGCTGTTAACACACTAGCATCAATTATACCTAAAGGAGGTACAATAAATCCGGCAGTTAAAAGTCCACAACCCACTATTATTAATAGTACTGCTCCAAATAATTGTAAGTTTAATTTTGCATTTTTTGTCATTTAATACTTTAATAAATTTAATCTATATACATTTGCGTATTACAAATATAATTATTAAATTTGAATATTCAAAACAAAATATTGTTAAAATTAAATAATAAAATAAATAATAATTATTATAATAAATTAAATTTACTTATGGATGATTTTGATGATATGTTAACTACATATAATAGACTTAAACCACCTGAGGATTTTGAAGAATTTGATTATTTTGAAAATTAGAATTATTTTGATAAATTTAAAAAATTAAATTTAAATTATTAGAATTTAAATTCGTATGAATTTGAAAATTTTAATTATCCTGATTTAACAAATCCTTTTAGTGAAATTGTTGATTATACTTCTACTTCAGATATTATAAAATATAATCATACAAAAACAAAATCTAATGAAGAATTATTAAGATTAGATATAGAAGATTTATTAAGACAAGAAGGAATTACTTAGGTTAACGGAAAACCTTTAAAATTTGGAAGTAAAGAATTAAGAACATCTGGAAATCCAAATAGCTGGCATAGAAAAAAAGATGCACATACAGGAAATGCTTCAGCTAGAGATATTTCTATTGTTGGAGGAACTGATTCTGATTATGAAGATTTTAAAAATATTCTTTTAAGTAATAACACTATTCAAGAATGGATGAAACTAAAAAAATGGGGAATTATAAATGAAATAACTCCTGCTATATTAAAAAAGACTAAAGGTACTGGAAAACACTTCCATTTTGGAAAAGATTAGTATGCTTTAGATACTTGGAATGCTTGGAATGATAGTCCATCTTGTTCTGTTCTTACAGATTTTCAACATTATAATAAAAATAAATCTAAACCTAATTTTAATTCTAATTCTGATTTTGCAAAAATGTTGCTAGCAGTTTATTAGAAAGAATTAAGCAAAAGAGGTATTGATCCTGATTTTGCTTATATGTTAGTTGCATAGGATGCATAGGAAACACTATGGGGTAAAAAACCTGTAGGAACTTATAATTATGGAAATATTACTACTTCTAAAGGTAAAGGTACTTATAGTTCTGTCGTTAATTTAACTTTTAAAAATTATAATTCTGTTGAAGAGTATGTTAAAGATAAAATAGATAAATTAAGTAATTCCAGATATAATTTTTTTAATACATTTACTCCTAATAGTAATATTGCTGTAGCAATGCAAACTTTAGCTAACAAAGGATATGATTCAAGTAATAAATCATATGGGAAATAGATACAAGAAACTTATAAAACATTAATGAAATATTTATCATAATATATGCCTCCTAAAAATTTATTTTATATTCCTACTTTATAGGATAAAATAGCAGAGAATATGCAAACTTATATAGATGTTAATAAAGGATTGTAGTTTCCTGTAGAAACATCATTTTCTGATAGATTATCAGAATCTGTTAATAGTTAGTATAATTCTCCAGAAGATATAGAAAGATTAAAAGAACAAGGATATTAGTTTAAAACTAGATTTAATACTTTTAGAACTCTATCAGGAGGAATTTAGGCCTTTTCTGAAAACTATGTACTTGATCCTAATGGTAATGAAATACAATTTCCAGGATATTCAACAAGTGCTTTTGATGAATCTTTAAAACATCAACCAACTTCTGACGCATCTGAAAATTGGGCTAATAATTTAATGGCAGGTGGTTTAGGGTTATTTAGAGCATATGGAACAGGTGCTGCTTAGAATTTAATAAAAAGTGCTTAGAATCGGGCACCTAAATTAAGTTTTAGTTCCGCTTATAATAATGCTGCTTGGATTCCTTATGCAGATGCTGCTTTTAATGCATCTTTTGGAGTACCTGCTGCTTATGATATTGGGGTAAATGGATTAAATTGGGTAAATGGAACTGATTTAGGATTGAGTATGTTACCTGTGTTTGGTCCAATGTATAATCCAACATCTAAATTATTATCTAAAACAGTTACTCCTAATGGTTTAAAATTAGGAAATAATTATTATAAAAAATGATAGTAACTATTAATAATGAAAATGTTCAAGATTATATTGATAAAGGATTAATTGATCCTAATCATATAATAATTGATTTAAATACTAGTAAAACTACATCTAATCCTGAAAGAAAAGCTGTAAAATTAAGTGATGCTATTAAAGCAAAGGTTAAATTTAATTTTGACTATGATGCAAAAGAAAAACTAACAAATCCAACACAGCTTCCTGAAATAGAAGTTACAGCATCTAAACCTAAAGATGATATTGACTTTAAACCTAGAGATACTGAACAAAATTTAAGAGTTAGAGATAATACTAAAAAAGCAGATAAAATAGTTGCTGAAACATCTGCATTTTAGAAACCTCTAAATTTTTTAAGTCCTAGTTAGTGGTTTGGAGCATATATAAATTATCGACAAGGAGAATATCCGTTTTGGAAAGGAATATATGATGGTAATAGTGGTTGGGTTCCTGATCAATTTGCTTATAAATACCCTAGAGCAAGTGTATTATTAAATATGCTTGGAGATGGTGTATTTGGAAAAGCTGTAAGTAAAATTCCTGGAGAAATTAGATATTTAACTGAACCTATAGAATATGAAGGTGCTGAAAGCAGAGTTGTAACTAGAAGAATATCTCCTTATGTTACTAAATATAGTAATATATCTCCGGCAGATGCACATACGTTAAACTAAATAAAAAAACTTTTTAAAACTTAATTATAAAGGAACTTAGGATGGATAGGCTATATATACATAGCCAAAAGCAATAATGTTTAAGAATCCTAAATTGTTATATAAAAAAGCAGTTAATGATTTTATAAATAGAGGATTAGAAAGAATAGAAGAATTTCCAGGATATGATAGCTTTGAATACCCTAGTAGAAATTATGTAATTACAGATTTAGGAGAATATGGAGAAGGATAGTTAGGTTGGACTCCTTTTAGACCATTTAAACCTAGTTGGGTTGATTTAGCTGTATTATCTAAACCAGATTATTTAAGCATATTAAAAAACGGTGGTATTATAAAAAAGTTTAAAAATGGATGAACATTTATTTGATGTAAATGATTTTATATAGTAGTATTATGACATAGCATTAGTTCCAAAATATAAAGATTATGGTAAATCTTCTAAATTAATTCCAAAATCTAAAAATTAGAAAAAAGAAAATCATAAAGATAATGAAAAAAAAGAAGAAAACAAACAAGAAGAGTTTAAATCAACGTATATTTAGCCTGGAGTATATTTTAATAAAGCCTGGTTAGATCCTAATAAATGGGAAAGATATAAATATGATAATGGAGATACATTAACTTTCATTCCAGATGTTTATAATTTTAATATTTATAAATCTCCAATTGATTCTATATTTGATGCTACTAAATATCTAGTAGATGCAATTACTTTAAATGAAAACGGAATACGAGTAAATAATATGAAAAAATCTAATATGGATTAGTTTTTTAGTACATCTCCTAAAAAAGTAATTGGAGCTATGAATGCTGCTGGAGATTTTATAATTCCTTTTTCACCTTAGGTAGGAATTGCTTTTAAAACTCCTGGTTATTTTGAAGATGTAGTATCTACAATTTATAATCCTTATAGTTATTCAAATTGGGTAGAATTAGGTTTAGATGGATTTGATGCATATGGATTAACAAAAGCATTAACGGGTAAAGCTCCTATGATGAATGTAGTATATCCTAAATGGTGGCCTAATTTTTTAAAACCAGGAGGAACTTATTCTTTTAGAATGATAAGACCTACTAAAAGTAGTGTTACTAATTCTGCAATATCTAATATTAATGATATTCCATAGATTGTTACAGGAGAATCAGGTTTAGAACATATAAAAAATTTAATAAAATGAGTGTAAGTAATCAATTAAGACAACTAAATGGAAATAATGTAATAATTCCTTGGCAAGTAGACGATAATTATCCCATTGAGGATGTTCCTAATTCTGAATTTATCGAACTTCCTACTTTAAATGTTATAGATAATGCACCTTTCAATTTAGGAAGGTATCTTAAAAATAGAATAGATCAATTTATTGAACAAGAAACACAAACAAATCCTATATTTGGTGCTAGGCGTATATCGTCTGTTGCAAATCATTATGATTAGTCTAATCCTTTTAAACAAGGTAATGATGATGTAGCCAATATTATAATGAGTATTGTTTTAACAGCAGCAACTGGAGTAGGAATTGCAAATGCCGGAAAAATACTAATGTAGCAAGGTGTACAAGCACTTCCCTAGTTATTAGCTGCATTAGGAGGTGCTGCTGGAGGTTAGAAAGCATTAGACTATGCTTCTTAGAAACTAACAGGAAGGACTTGGACAGAACATATGAATAATGCTGGACTTAATCAATACAATTAGGCATTATTCCAACCAGGAGCTTGGGGTGGTAGTTATGCTGCAAGTAGATTAGTTGATGGATTGATTAATAATGGTTTTAATTATATAGCTAATGAAATAGGAAGAAGTACTATTACACCCGAAGGATCTATAACTATTCAACCTGGAGAAGTTGTAAACGTTCCAATATATTCTAGACCTATAGGATACAACTAGTCTAATCAAGGTCAAACTTTATATACTAGCAGTTACACAACTCCAACAGGAATAAGAGGTAGTGCTTCAGGATAGTCTAATAGAGTACAAATGCCTTAGTTTAGAAGGCAAGGTTCTTTTGGTATACAAAGGCGAGTAATGTCAGATATGAATGGAAGAACATTTGTTGGACAACCTGAAATTACAACTTTTATTAATCCACAAGTTCCAATGTTTTCTACACAAGGTATGATGTTACCTTGGTTTAATTATACTGAATTATCATTACCAGAATTAGATTCTATTCCTATTCCAGAACGTAATTATCGATATGAAGTTTTAAGTAATGAACATTTACCATTTTT
This sequence comes from uncultured Methanobacteriaceae archaeon, assembly GCA_964530785.1. GTDB lineage: Archaea > Methanobacteriota > Methanobacteria > Methanobacteriales > Methanobacteriaceae > Methanosphaera. The sequence continues at coordinate 25,051 of CAZHBQ010000006.1, forward strand.
ACAATGGTTTGAGAAACAACCTAGAGGAACTACACAATATTATTTAGGAGATGATGTTCATAAAGCAGGATATTATCCTATAATATTAGGAGGAACTGATCCTAATGGTATTAGACAAGTTGCTGATCAACAAGGACTCGAAATTCCTGATTCAGCATCTTCTGTTGATTATGTAGGAGATCGTCAAATAAATATATTAAAAGGTGGTGTTCCTGAAGAAGCAGTTAGAGGAGAACAAATTATATTTAAAAAAGGAGGAAGATTTAATAAATGTGTTAAAAAAGGTCAACAAGGATTAACTACTCCATTATATAGTGAATCTGATGCAAATTATCCTCATTATGATAATACTAATAAATCTTCTAATCCAGATTATTTTAAAAATTTGTTTACCTATTTAATGACAAAAGAATAGAAAGAATATGATGAAATGCACAAATCAAATGATACATTTTTAAATAAGTTTTTAGTAAATTTAAATAAATATTACGAAAAGTATTTAGGATTTTTACCGAAAACTCCTTCTCAAATACGTCGTGAAACAGAAGAAGAATCTTTTCTAAAAGAGAAGTAAAAATATAAACAATAAAATTAGTTATTAAATTTTAGAATAAAATATTAAATATATTATGGCTAATAAAACTAAAGATATAACTTACATTTCTGCACAACAATTTTTTGATGAAAATTATGCAGATTAGGGTTATAATATGTACATTTAACCTACTGATAACAAAGTAACTATAATTGAAGGAGGAAAGTTAATAAAGAAAAACAAAGAAAAAGTTAAAAGGAAATTGATTATGACATTAACTTTAGAAGATATACAAAATATTATAGCATCTGATTCTCGTTTTAAAGGTGTTGATGCTAAGAAAGCTTATGCTGATTATTTAGATGAACTTGCATCTAGAAATACCGAAGAGTTACCAGAAGTTACTGTTACTGCTCCAAGTAGAAGTAGTATAGCCGAAAGTCGTAAAAACGAATGAAGCAAAACTTACCAAGTAGAGATGAACTTAATTCTATTATATCTATTATAGATCAACAAAAGAAAGATGAGGAATTACAAAATATAAGTCCTCAAACACTAAAACATCGTATTAGTTTAGCAAACAGTGATTCGTATGTACATAGTATAGCTCCCAATGGAAGTAATGTAACAGAAGATATTGTTATGCCTATAGTTAATTTATATTCTCCTAGTACTCAATTTGGTGCTGTAATGGATTTTTTACAAGGTAAACAAGGATATTGGGAATCAATACATTATGGTAATAGTGGCATTCTTCCTGATAAATTTGCTGCTAATAATCCTTTAACAACTATGTTTATTAATGGCTTAATAGATGGAGGTATATAAAGGTGTAAATACTCTTATGAAACCTGGAAATTTAGATAGAGTATCAAATTTAAATTTTTATACTGAAAATCCTTATAAATCTTCAATATTAAAAAGAGCTACAGAAGTTGCTATGAGAACAACTGATATACCTGTTCCTTTTAAAGCAATGAAACAAGGATATAAATATATCAAAGCTACTGATAGAAATAGGTTAAAAGATATTAAAAATTATATTCTATTTAATGAAGATAATGGTTGGAAAAGTAAATCATTAGCTCCTACATTAGACGAATATAATGGTGGTTTGTCTGCTGTATGTACTATTCCTTTAAAAAATGATATATTAGATGCCGGATTATATGGAAGAATTATAGATGATGAATATGCAACATTAAAAGCTATAGGAAAAGATTTTGGTGCACATGAAGGTTATATAAATGAACATAAGACTTATAGAAAAAGAAAACCTTATATATAGGTGTATGAAGTAAATGACGCTGATTATGTAAAAGATTATGGTTTAGATAATGTAGTCCATGCAGATAGTAAAGATATTCAAGGATTATATTGGAAAGGAAGAGGTAGTAACAATTATACTAAGGTTAAAAGTAAAACTAATAATAATGAAGCTTTATGGAATCATGGAGGATATTTACAAGTTTATGGAACAGTTAAAGACACTAGACCGGGAGTACTATATCCTAATGCTACCAGAGATATTACATTTAAACAAGATATATATAAATTTTTCTCAGATGATTTTAATATTAAATGGAAAAATAGTATTGATTTTGATGTAAAAGATAACACTAAAAGTAAATTTTTAAAACATCAAATAGCTACAAGTGATAATAAAAAAGAACTTATTGAATTAAAATCTAAATTATATATGCAATCATTAAAAGAAAAATTAAGTGAACAATTTCAAAGAAAACTCATTAAATACGGGTTACCAATAGTTGACAGACAATTTACTCCGGTAATACTAAGAGGAACAAAAGTTGCATTTAAATAATTTAACAAACATTGTTAGGAATAGTTATATAATTTAGATTTAGAGGATACATTGACTTAAATAAATAAAACCCAGACCTGAAATAATTCAAGTTTGGGTTTTATTTTTAAAGTAAATTGTCAATTAATTTTAAAATATAACTTCTTTCAAATATATCTTTAATATCGTCTATTTTTAAATTATTAGATTTATAATAAGTTTCTAATAAAGTCCAATTATTATCTCGCATTTCCTTTATAATAGGAATTATTCTTTGTCTGAGTTCATTATGATCCATGAAATATTTGTAATCCTGTTTAGATAATATTTCATTATTTTTTATGTAAAGTCCAGGAGTTCCTATTATTCTTTTATTGAGTTCTACAACAATTTTAAATTCAGGTTGATTATATTGTCTATGTCCAAATTCATGCATTATTACATTATTTATATGAGATTCATTTAATTCAGAATCATTTAAATTTGTATTTAATGCAATCATTGTTCCTTTATTAGAAATTCCATTTTGAACTGGATCTTCATCAAACATTTTAAATTCAGTATCTTCTTTTAAATAAGAAATAGATCCTTGTATTGCAGATAATTCTATTGGATTAAATTTTAAGTCTTCTTCTTTAATTCTTCTTTTAAACCTTCTTTCCCAGAAATTACTGTAATAGAATTTTTCTATTTCTAATAAAGATTTATTTAATTCTTCTTTTAATAAAAAAGATACTTTTGTATATTTTTTACAATAGTCACATTCAAATGTTGAGACCATATTAGTAAGTTTATCCAATTTGTAAAAAATCAAGAATCATAAAATCTACATCTGGAGTTTCTTTCTTAGATTTAGAATTATATATTTTAGCATATAACCAAGGCCATAAATCATCAATTTTTATTTTAGTTTCTCCAGATGCATATTTATCTATAAAAGTATAATCATAATCTTTAAACTTATAAACTTGACTCCAATCAGTTTTAGCATTACCTCCTACGAAATTTATATTTATAAATCGTTTAGATATATATTTACAAAAATCAACAAACCTACTTCTATTTAAAGGAGTATCAGTTTTAGAATTAACTTCTAATAATACTCTAACCACTGGTCCTGGTTTACTATTTAAAAATTGGAGAGTTTTACAAACATCTCCTTTATAAGCCATTAATCCATGTCTAAATTCAGGAATACCTTTTTTATCAAATTCTATTCTTAAATCAAAATATCTTGCACCTAATTCATATTGTTCTTCTATAGTTTTAGATTGACATCTTGCTATAAATTGAAATGGATATAAATACCATTTCTTAGGTTTTAAATAAGTCATTGTATTATGCGATCCTATATTCATAATTAATAAAATTTAAGCCGAGTTTTTAACTCGGCTATTAATATTTAACAGAGAGTGAATTTAAATCATCACAAAAATCTAAAAAGAATTGTTCTGATGTAAGGTTATTATCTTCTATTTGTTTAATGTATTCTTCTATACTTTTTAAAAGGAGTATTCCCATATTAAAAAGTCTATTTTTAGGATTACTATAATTTCCCATTTTTATGCCATATTCTTTCTAAATTTTTTTAAGATAATCGTTCATTTATAATTATTATTAATATTTTACCTAATAAATTTTGATCTTTCTATGAATTAAAATTTGTCCCCCCTGTAGGAATCGAACCCACGCCTCGCGCTCCAACAGCGAAAGAGATTTAGAGTCTCCGTGCACACCATGTGCTAAGGGGGATGTACTGATTTTAAAGAGATCAGTTAACTCTATACTTTAAAATTTTTCAAGAAGTTCTTCTAAATCCTGAATTTTATTCTAAATTTTTTCATGGAATGCAGCTCTTATAAAAGTAATTAATCCATAAACTAATTCTGCCTCTTCTTCTGTAAAAGAATCTTGATTTAGAAGTTCATCTAATGCTTGACTATCAATTGTTTTTGCAATTTCTTCAATTACTTCTAAAAACATACAATCGTCTATCAATTCAATATCTTCTTTATATTCAGAAATATATTTTTTTACTTCTGAATCATCGTAATCTATTAATTCTTCTCCGTTTAATTTTAAAGATTCTTGTCCATTTATATTAGAATATTCTAATTTAATATTATTAGGACATTTTAATGCAGTTTGTAGTAATTTTTCTAAATCCATATTTGTTTAAATTTTAATTATAAAGCAAATATACAAAATTATTTTGTAATTAAAAATTAATAAAAGTTAAAAAATTTTAAATAGTATAAACTTGATTAATATTTAATTGTTTCTTTAATTCGTTATTTTCAGCTTCTAATTGATTTAATCTTTGTTTAATGTCTTCTATATTCTCTTTTTCTATAGGTAATGATATATATTGAATTGCATTTCCAGTAAATATATCATATACTGTTGCATTTTCCGGAAAACATTCCCCATAAAATTTAACATTATTTGAATTTTTAAACTAATATCTATAATTTTTATTTAAATACAAGTTATATTGTTCAAATTCATGAAAATTTGTTTTAATTAACCAATCTTCAATATTTAAATATTCTATACCTAATTCTACATCTATAACTGGTTCTGCATTGTTTAAAATTAAATCAATTTTCTTTTTAGTTTCAAATACATTTCCACCTTTTTGTACGTTATATCCATTTGGACATATTGTATTTAATTCTTTAATATAACGTATTTCCAATGTATTAAGTTGTGATATTAAATCTTTTATTTTATCAAATTCTATTTGTTCTATAATTTCATAACTGAAATTATTCCAACCATATTTTTTAATTGCTAAATGAATTGGAGATCTATCTTTAGAATACTTATGTCATTCTTAATTCTAATTTTTGTCTAGTTTGTCCAACATAGATTTTACCATTAATTTGATTTGTAATTTTATATATTATTCCGATCATATTTTAAATATAAATAAAATTAATTAAATTTCAAAATATTATACTTGAAGTAAAAATTTTTAAATTTTTTTTTGAAAATTTTTTTATTTTTTTATGGGTGGGAGAGGACACCTCCGGTTTTGACCCTCCCCGGGTCAAAAATGAAAATGAAAATCATTTTCATTTCCAATTTTCCAAAGAAAATTGACCGGAGGTGTAACCTAGCCAAAAAGGAAATATAAACAACTACATATATTTAGCATATAAATAATTTATATGTCGCTGAGCTGTACCAGCGTCTGTACAGCACCAAAAACAATACTACTATGGCAAGTCTGACATTTGTTGCCGCTTCTAATGAAGCAAAGAAAGCCGCTATGAACGGAAACGGCTTTACGTCCAGAATCTCCGCGTTCCGCGATGGAGTAACGTTTAAAATCACTGGCTTTGATTATGTCGAAGCACAGGAAGACGGCAAAATAAAAGCCGTCTGCCCAGTGTTTAAAACCACTATTGGCGACTTATTTATGAGCCGTTTGACTCGTAGATATGTCGACAAAGACGGAAACACGCATTCCTGCGGAGGCAACCTCGTTGACACGCTCTTCGAAGTAATCACGAAGAATCGTGGTAAAAAGTCTGACGGTGAAATGTTCACCGAAGTCTGCAAAAAGGTGAAAGACAAAACTATCACCGTAACGTTACACCCGTACATCAAAGAAACGAAGTACGGCACAATGCCAGCAGATGTTGCTGACTTTAATTTCTAAGTCACCATATAACCACAATCCCTTATTTAAGGGATTGTGGTTATTTTTTTTCACGCCGTTTTTAAGTGGAACGAGAAAGAATGTGGGGTAGGGGTGGGTTGGTTGGGGTGGGGTGGGGGTGGGTTGGTTGGGGTGGGGTGGAGAG
>CAZHBQ010000006.1:31301-42504 GCA_964530785.1 uncultured Methanobacteriaceae archaeon
GGGGTGGGTTGGTTGGGGTGGGGTGGGGGTGGGTTGGTTGGGGTGGGGTGGAGAGAAGAGAGGCACACAGACAAAACGCGTTAACCTAGCCAAACCTATAAACATTATTAACCTAGCCAAATGTATAACCAGCTACTCTTATTTAGCGCACACACTCGCTGCTTAAATATAAGTGTGTATTGCCGGTCTTACTCTTTTCCCGGTTCAAATAAAGAGCGTTGTAGGTTCGAGAATACCTTCTGTGTAGGACTCCACATTGTGTATAAGTCTAGTGTCTTGTTTGGCCTGTGTTTGACACTATAATAATTAGAAGCACATAAGGTACAGGAAACCAATTCCGATTTATAAGTTTGGTGACAACTTGAAAGAAAGTGACAGCTTGGAGAGACAGCATTTTTTATTAACTTTCAAAATTTCATTCAAAATGAGTACTCTGACAAGAGAATTGGCTCGTGCTAAAGAGCGCGGAGACCAAGCCGTTAATGACGGTTTTTCAGGTGTTGTTCGTTCAATTGAGAATGTTGCTCTTGAACTGAACGATGAATTCACTTTCCCTAATGAATATGCAGTATATTCTCAGCATATTGGGGAAAATGACGTTCAATATATCTTTGTTGAACTTACTAACGGCAATGTAAAGCAGTTCTTTCCTTCTACTTTTACTAAAGCTCGTTCTGTAGTCAACGAAGATTGCAGTCCTACAGGTGTAAGAAAGTACACTCTTGGTACTGCTGCAGAACTGTATCGTACTAAGGACAATGTTAAAGATGCAATGGACCTTCTTAAAGGTAAAACCGTTAAGGTTACTAACATCGAAACTATCCGTACACAGCGATATGGTAAGGCTGAAACAATGTGGTCTCAAATTCCAACAATCGACCTCGTAGATGCACCTAAGTCAAAATCTTCTAAGTAAGTAAATGACAATAAAGTGTATTTATGCAACTAAAATAGGAGATTCCCTTCTTTGTGATGAAGAAGGGAATTTCTTATGTACTTATCCTAATTTGCATTATGATAAAGGAAGTAAAGGGTATTGGATGTTGAAAAGAATTGGGTATAGTTGGGATATATTGAAGTGGATGAAAGCGTGAGTATAAGGAATTTGAGGACAACTCCACCCTCACTACTTTTATCTATTTTCATATTCAATCCAAATTTAAAAGATATTTCGTTGTTTATATACAACTACAAAATATAAAACCTAATAAAAATTAAAATTTTATCACATATCTTTTTTAGGTTTAAATTAGTATTGTTTTTTGGTAATTACTCTATTTACTTGTGATAAGCAGATAGAGTACTTTAATGCTACCAATGGGAGTCCCAAGTCTCCATAATAAATGCAGAGGGAAGTAATAAATAAAGCCTAGTCCTAAGTGAAATTTGGGATAGAGAATGAATAACTCACAAGGAATAATTCTCACAAATCTTGATTATTCTCCAAATATCAAGTTAATATATTAATAATAATATATTATAAAGAGGAGTGAGGGTCTGTATATAAATAGCTGCAATATACAGACCCAAATATAGTTTTTGAATAATGTAGTAAAAATTAGCACCTCCGTTTAAGATAGTTTGTGGAGGATTTCAAACAGTGTATAGCAGCTAATACACTTGGTAGAAATGGAAATAACATACTATTGGTATGATCAACCGAAAAAGTTATACAGCCTGCAAATAATTAAAACTATTCAGAGATGGATGCATACATCTCTGGACACTTCTTCTATTAGGTGAGTTTGGTCAACTTGCATCTAGACTAATAGAAGAAGTGCTAAATGACCAGTTTTAATGTAGCCATTGAACGTCTAAAGCCGTTATGAGAAATTACAGATAGGAACTTTAAAAATAACAAATATATGATAAGGAACAAACTAATCAACAACAGAGCAAATGATGCTCTTGTAGTACTTGAACAAGCAAGTACATCAAAACTGTTTCCGATGTTATTGAAAACTTTGAAACAGTTATCTAAAGTATGTTATACAAGTCACAATTCAACACCAATTGTTGACATACTTCGTGAGTATAATATTCTTACATTCATCGACAACTGTCTGCAATATGTTCTTGGTTATATTGAGGAAAACGATATGTACGATTTCTATTGTGAGTACCAACAATATGACAAAAAGTTTTGGGATTCTGGTATATATGCTCCTATTTTCCAATACTATTATAAGGGACAGTTTCACTCTAGTATAAATTGTACATCTAATCATCACAGTATTAGGTATTGTAGAATGCTTGAAATGAAGTAAAACTTGGAGAATGAGTATTAATAATACTAATACTCATTTTCCAATAAAATCACAAAGGATATGGAATCAAAATTCAACAGTCAAGAAGCACTCAGGCTTCTTAACACACTTCAGAATCTCTTATTTATAGAGGATTGCAATGAACTTCATATAATGTGTGATGATGATGAGATCAATCACATCAATGAAGTCATCGAGAGAGCAAACAAAAAGTTGGAAAATACAGCTTACGAGCTTCAATACTAATATGCTAGCAACATCTATTATTGCAACATTGGCGATAGCAATAGTTGTAGTATCATCGATTGCGATGATTATATTGGGTGTGAATGATATTATTGGCGAATACAAACGCTATAAAAATGAAAAAGCATGAGTTATGCAGATGATAATCTTCCTATAGGTATGGAAGATGCAGCTTTTGAAGCTTACCTTGATTCCTATAGGTTTGAATTATGCTGGAAAACAAATGTAGGTGAGTCTATTCCTATCACAGAAATGTCAACAAGACACATTAAGAACTGTATAGATAAGATAAACAGGTCTATCAAATTGGGAAGACCTTGGAGAACATCTTATCTTACAGCTCTTAAAGCTGAATATGACAGCAGAATGTTCCTTGTGGAAATGAGGAATATGTCTGATGAACAGTTTAACAAAATAGTTCATAAAAATGGCAGAAGTAGTTCAAAATGATAAGGGTTTCAAAGTAATAAGGATGACTCCACGAGAGTCATCCTTTATTGGCTTTGGTATTGAACCTGGCAAATGCCTTTGTATGCACTGCAATAACTTTATAGACAAAGACATCTATTATATTGCAGTTCTCAATGATACAATGTGCAAAGAGTGTTATGAAGAGTGGTATAAAACAGCAACAAATTATGATGAAGATAAAAGAATTGAATTTCGTTACTTCTCATATTATGCTCAATTATTAAATATATGATACCTAAAGAACAAGTATTGACAATTCTCATAGAAAATCCCAATTGGACAATTTATGATGCAATCGGAAACTATATCCAACAAGAATTAACAGCAGTCATAAATTCAATGGCTAACAAATGGGAAATTTCAGTTCAAAGTCAATCAATAAGTGCTTATGATATATTCAAAATTCCATCGACTAAAGAAGAATTAGATTTATGTTTAAGTAAAAATGATGATTATTAATTCAATGAAATTAAATCCTGAGTTAGAACCGGAAGTCAAAAAATCGTTAAAGAACGTACTAAATTAATAACGGAATTAAGTAAAGACATAGAAGACTATTATGATTGATTATTAAATTCATCAATTTAATAGTATTCTGTGATAAATTTCAAAATTATGTTTATGATATCTATAAAAACAAATTGTCATGGAGAACGATATATGGTTGAATTTGAAGAAGATGAACCTATCGTAATGACAGAGGAAGAACTCCTCAATTTCGTGAGTATAGCAGTAATTAATAACAAAGATATTCCCAGATTCAGTGTCGCAAGAATTCAAGATGTAGACGTTGATGAATATGGGCAAGCTCATTACATATACTAATATGCTTATAACATCTTTCATACTTAATATCATATTGATATTAGCAATTGCTTACATAGCATACACTTTTTATTTAAATAGTGTTAATGTAAAACTTGAAAAGATGGAAAAAGAAGAAAATCTTATTAAAAAGATTGATTTCTTTCTTCCTCTTCTTGAAAAAGCTACAACTCTTCATGAAATATATGCATTACATATACAAATATGGGCAAATGGTATTCAACATGAATATATTGGTCCTTGTGATTATGGAATGTTCCGAACTAAAGATATACTTACAATGCAACCGAACGAAGTCTATCTTGGTAATATATGGGGGTTGTTCACAAAAAATTTAGAATTTTGGGAAAATGCCGAAGAAAATGATAAAAATATTGTTACAGAACAATACAAGAATCATCTTATTGGCAATCTTAAAATGATTAAACAATCTCTTTATAAAGAATAGTTGGAGTGAAATCCAACTATTCTACCAGTTATTTTGTTGTTTTTAGGTTCCGAGAATAGTAGTTTAAATGGTAAAACGTTAAAATATTGGTTCGAATCCAATCTATTCTCCAATTTTATTCATAGAAAATAAATTAAAAAAATTATAATATTAACTATAAACAATTCAAAAGAATAAAGTTATGAGAACAAGCAACTTTAATGTCAAAGAATGTACAATGCATTTAAACAATGTAAGAATTCTCTTTGAAAATAGAACATTTACAAAAGATTATCTTTTAGGTTATCTGAGAAATGCTAAAACAATGAGTAATAAAACATTCTGGTATAGTCTTATCAGAACTGGAATTATTACTAAAGCAAATAACGGCAATTTTGTATTTACAAACAAAGAACCTATATACTATGAAAAAGTTCAAAATGCTTACGATGATTATTGTGATCGTGTTAATCAATATAAGCAGGTTAAATCAGTTCCTGTAGAAAAAATAAATCCTAAAGAACCTATAAAAGAAGTAGAAATAATTCACTTTGATGATCTTTATGCGTTCACACAATTCGCAATAGATTATTTAAAGGATAAAGGATATAAAGTTCTTGTTCCAAGTGAAATAGTTTATAATGAAATATAACTATTTTGTACTAGTATTTTTAAATATTTTTAACATTAAAAATTTTGTTATAGTATTTAAAAATATTATATTTGTATTAAGTTTTAATATATAAAACTTACTGTCTGATATGGAGTCTTTACAGTTCGTGAGAATAGTAAAGACAAATGTGTTAATGGTGTTAATGGTAGCACACAACATTTCAAATGTTGAGGTTGTAGTTCGAATCTACATTAATACTCATAAATATTGCTCTATAGTATAATGGTATTACAATAGATTTTGGTTCTATTGATCTGTGTTCGATTCACAGTAGAGCATCAAATGAAATTAACAATTTAAAAAATAAAATAATTATGAATATCGAAAAAGACTATGTATTCTTTGGAGAAAATGGTTTAACTAGCACTTCAGCTAACCATATTGCCAATCTCTGTAAAGAAATGATTAAAAAAGCAGAATCTGTTATTAATAACATTTCTTTTTATACAGAAACTGTTTCTTTAATCGGAACAAGTAATCAAAATCTCCTTAAAGAAGGAACAAAAAACATAGAAAATCTTCCTGAATATTTATCAGAAATAGCAAAAGCTAAATCTTTAATTGCGTGGTTGCGTGAAGCTATTAAAGCAAAAGAAAGACTCTCTAAATATTGGGATAAGAATGCAAGTGAAATATATATGAAAGAAAATAATCTGGAATATCCAAAATATCCAGAATCTGAAAATTCTCTTACTGAAGATGAATATTATTCTAATCTTTCTATTAAAGAAAGAAATAGATATTATGAACTTGAAACAGAAGCTGCAGTTCTTGGAAAATATATTCATTCTGATGGTGAATATGCAGAAGAAAGAAAAGCTTTAGCATATTATATTCAGAATCCCAATAAAGTAGAAGGCAATGGAAGAGATACTCTTATTTATTCTTATAAACCTACTATTGAACTTTCTAAAGTAGATGAAATGTTCTTTGATTTACAAAGAAAACATCGCGAAGTTCAGGCTCAATTGAATCAGATTAAGTATCAATGTGAACAAGCTGTAACTACATCTAAGATTGAAGCTGACGAGAAATATACGAAAGCTCTTTCTGAATATATAAATCAGCAAAAAGAAATTGAAGCAAACCAAAGTGAATTTAGAACTAAGAAACTTAAAGAAGTACGTGATTTAAAGATTATTATTCCTGATAGTCTTAAATCTATTTATGAAGAAGTTTCCAAACTTGGGAAATAAACTATCAAAAACAAAAAAATAATTTTTAGTAAATGTTAGACTTGGTGTATTGACACCTAACTGCATTGAATATGTTTAATAGATATTCATTTTGACAAAAATTATCAATCCGAGGATGTCCTATTCTTAGGACGTGTATTACAGCTCTTTATGCAAAAATGAGTTAATCAGTCTGTGATTTTTTAAAAATTGATTTTTATTCTGAGAAGGCTTGATTGCTGGAGAATGTTCTTGTTTTCGATAAAATCACAGGTTCTTGCTTTTGTTATTGATTTTGTTATTGTTGAATATCTATTAAATATAACGCCCTAGTTTGTTTGGTGTACGGAGCATAATTTTAGAAATCTAAAATAGGAGCGGTTCAATTCCGCAAACAAACCTAACTTAAAAATAAAAAAAAACAATGAAATTAAGTAATAAAATTTTTACTATTATTCTTGTAATTTTAGCAGGAATAATGTGTTATGTTGGTTCTTTAATTAATTCTTTAATTGGATCAATAGCTATATATATTATAGCAATATTTACAAGTATATTTGCATTTATCAATCATTATATAAATATTTTTGAAGACAAATGATTAAGTATATAATATCCTCAGGAAATTCAGTAATTTATAATATAGTTCCTACAATAGAAGTAGGAGATAATACTGAAAAAGCAATTAAATTTGATACTTTTGGTGATGCAATGCAAGAAGCAGTAAAAGTTAACGAAAAAATAGGAAAATCTATTTATAAAGTTGAAATATTAAAAATTTGAATTTTAAATAATTTTATTTAAATTTAATTGCAATAGTGCAAAAAAAATAATAAAATTATGGCGTTACCAACAAAAGAAGAAAGAATTCGACGAAAAAAAGTAATGTAGGCTGCCGGTATTAGTGTTCCAAATACTGATGAATCCTGGGGACCTTGGTGGGATGAATAGTGGAAGAAAGCTATTACACACACTAAAAACAATGACTATTATGGAGTTCCAAGTGTTTGGAATATTATACGTAGAACATGGGACGAAGTTACTGGCAATACTACATATGAAGCTGAACCTTAGCCTATTGGAGGAACTATATAGGCTACAGATGAAAGCATAGGAGCATAGATTAAAAGAACTCTAAATAATTGGCAGCATTAGGGAGATCCTGTAAGAGATGTAACTTTGCTACTAATGCCAGACCCATCTAAACCTGTAAAAGCAGGTAAAGTTATTGGAAAAGCAGTCCCTTAGCTAATTAAGGCAACTCCTAAATTATTTACCAAAGCTGGAGCTAAAAAAGCTGGAGCTAGAATAGCAGAAACTGTTATAAGGGAAGTCCCTAGAACCACTACTGGTTATGTAGGAGGAGAAGCTGTTGATGAAGCTTCAAAAATAATTACTGGTAAATCTTGGAGTGAAAATGTAGCTAATAAAATGTCCAGTATGGCTGGTTTTCATATAGAACCTATATTTGGAGAAGTAACTAATCCCGGCTATATTGGTGGGTATAAATGGATGGATAGAGGTATTAGAAGAGCTGCTTTTAATAATATAACTCCTATTAGTTATACTGATGTAGCAGGAATTTTAGTATTACCAACTACTAAAAGTTAGGAAGCTAAAGCGGTTATAAAAGATTTACCAAAATAGTTATTTTCCTTTAGACCTATTGAAACTCCAGTTTGGAGGAAAAATCTAGAAAACTTACTAGGATATACACCTAATGGAAATAACTTAATTAAAGGTCCTATATCTGATGTAAATTTTTTTAACAATCGTGAAGAAGCAATGAGACTGGTTTTCAAATAGCCTTCAAAATATCCTCTATATCAACAAAATAATAATGGAACAGTTTCATATAATCTAGAAACGATTATTAATTAGTAGTCACCCAATTTTAGCTTAATAAAAGATGGCTATAATGTATCTCCTTCAGGAAAAGTGTCAGTCAGATATACTTATAAACCTCTCAAATATAAAAGAGGTTATCTGGATAACTTAGGATTTAATGGAGGAGTTATAAATTATCAAAACAAAGATGGAGTATCATATATTTCTGATGTTTTTGATGTATAGCCTTTCTAGGATTCTTATAGACTTGCTGATATCTTTGGATCGGGAAACTTTATGCATAAATACCTTCCAGATTTTGAGGCATTTAGAGCTTTAGGTGGGAAACCTTTTAAATTAGAAATGACATTACCTACATATGTTGATCCTTATACTACTTTTTAATATTATTGCATTTAGTGGAATGATATTTACAATATCTAATATGGATAAATGTGATAAATTTAAATTACCTAATAAATGAAAATTATATATTTATTATATAAAGGATTAGAACTATTTTTTCTACTTCCTTTGTGTATATGTTCAAAATATATCTTTAATAAAGTTTGGAATCATTATTATATAATTTCATTACCAAAGAATATGTTTAATCTTTGTGTTCAATGGTTATTATACTACTGTTCCAAACTTAATTTTACATATACACAAATAAATATTTTAATATTTTGTATTATTTGGCCTATAATAACAATATTTTTAATATTATTAAATCTAATATTACTTATATGGCTAAATATATAATATCTAATGTAAAGACCTTTTGAAGAGGTTTATAAAATGTGAAAAAACTTAAAATAAAAAGAAACTCCAGTTTCTAGTAATCTATAAACTAGTGACAAGTTTACGATTCTCAACATGAGAAACAGTCATCTTGGTTTAGATGTAAAACAAAATACAGGCACTATTGTGTGACAAGAAATAATAGTATTTTAGATAGGAGTAATCTTTAATACTATTATTTTTTTATTCTCCCATAATTCAATTGTTTAGAATAACAGATTCTTTTTTCTAAAAAAACTAAAGGTAGGTTGAAATTCCTAAGAAAAAAGTAAATGTATAGGCAAGAAATTCCTATATAAAAGCAGGCTAATTCGAAACTAAAACAATCAGACCACTGAAAACAATAAGGTGGAAAAGAAGAGAGGACTATTTCGGGCTAAATTAAAATTATGAACATTCCAAGAGGATGTAATAATTTCTTAAATGCGAGAGACTCTATACCTACAACCTAAGTCAGAATTTAACTTGTAAGATTTCTGATATGGTTACACAGAGTTCAGACTACAACTAGGAGGAAAATGCGTGGAGACTGGCTAGCAACATTAGAACCTAGAGCATCCGTGAGTCTTCTGAATCTTAGGCTATGGTAACATGGAGTAGCATTAATTTGTAAATCTTGGTTAGAATCCAAGTGGGAGAACTAATATTAATTTTAAATTACAAATAATATGATTGTAGGAATAATATTTCTTATTTTAGGAATACTTTTAGTGATAGAAGGAGTTTTAGATGATAAATTTTTAGGAAGACTTGCACAAAGTTTTGGTGTAATTATAATTATTATATCAGGTATAATGCTTATAATTGACAGTCAATCAAAATCAAAACCAGAAGCAATAGATGTATATCGTGATAAAACAGAACTCCAAATCAATTATAAAGTTATCAAAGGAGATACAATTCCTACAGATAGTATAGTTGTTTGGAAATAATATAAAAATCAGAATCTTCTGGATACCAATTATTATGTACTCTAAGGAAGATTTAAAACGTGAGGAAGGTTGTTGAAAATGTGTTGACCCAAGAGCATGCGTTTAACTAATCTGATTTTTTAAATTTATAAATACAATGGATTCAAACAATGATGATTATATTACATTGTGTACATATATAATCCTTCAACGCCCTAAAAAGGCATATCAACTTTGTAATGAACTTATTAATCTTATAAATAAATATGAAAGAACTTAACTTATGTGAATTACTTAAAGGGCATGAAGGAGAAACATTCTATTCACCTCTATGTGGAATGGATGAATTAATAGAGATTATGGTAGGTTATTCCTTTCCAATAGCTACAAGTAAAAGATACTATACAAAGGATGGAAGAACATCTTGTGATGAAGAGGCAGAATGTATGCTTTTTCCTTCAAAAGAACTCTATGCACAATATCCACTTGACCCTTGCACTGCTTGGACTAAATGGGCAGAGAAGAACAAAAAAGTCACATATATGGATGTATACGATGCTTTATTTGGTATACATGGTGATTTAAAGTTTAAAACTATTCCATTTACTGTTGTAAATACTAAAGCAGGTTATAAAATCGATGCTATCAACAAACTAATGAATGTACAAAAATATCTTGAAAAAGACTGTAAACCAACGTATGACAATGATAATTATGTTATTTACATTGATAAATTTGATAACTTATATGTTGATTTAGTTGCAAGACCTAACTATATGAGTATATTCTTCTCATCTAAAGCCAATGCTCTAAAAGCTATTGAAATACTTGGTGAGGACACAATAAGAAATGCCCTTTCAACAGATTGATAATATGAGAAAAATGAATTATATAGTCAAAGATTCATTAGGTAATATAATGAAATCTTTTCCTACATATCAACAAGCAAGTATGTATAAATTCACATACGGAAATAACAGTTGGATAATAATATAAACGAACAAAAAATTAAAAACAATGGAAGGAAAGAAAGTAATCGTTCGTGGTGACCGTAGCGGAGTGTTCTTCGGCACACTCGCAGAGAAAGACGGTAATGAGGTAACACTGGCAAACTGCCGCCGACTATGGTATTGGAACGGAGCGGCATCGTTGTCACAACTTGCAGTAGATGGGGTAAAGAAACCCGATGATTGTAAATTCACGGTCGTAGTGCCTGAGATTGTAATCCTTGATGCGATAGAGATAATTCCGTGTTCGGACAAGGCTATCAACGTAATAGAAAATGTAAGAGAATGGAAGATAAGATAAAGGAGTTTTTAAGTATGGGCTATGGCTCTGGCTCTGGCTATGGCTATGGCTCTGGCTCTGGCTCTGGCGATGGCTCTGGCTATGGCTATGGCTCTGGCGATGGCTCTGGCTATGGCTATGGCTCTGGCTATGGCTCTGGCTATGGCTCTGGCTCTGGCGATGGCTCTGGCTCTGGCTATGGCTCTGGCTCTGGCTCTGGCTCTGGCTCTGGCTCTGGCTCTGGCTCTGGCGATGGCTCTGGCGATGGCTTAAAATGCTGGTGTGGGGGA
>CAZHBQ010000007.1:0-25373 GCA_964530785.1 uncultured Methanobacteriaceae archaeon
ACTACTAATCTGTATTTTGATATATGTATTTGGAATCTTAATACAAAACCTCGGTGGATTAAATATTAATATTGATGATAATTCAATTCAAAGAAAAACTAAAAAACCATCTAAAAGTTCTTTATTTAAAAGGGACTGAATTATTCTTTTCTCATTTTTTTAAATCTAATTTTTTTATTTCTTTAATAATCATTAAAAAAAAATATTAGAAATATGTTATGAAGAAATTAAAGGAAATTTTTAACACTGATTTTAAACAATATTACAAAGAATTTAAAAAAGCTCTAGAAAAAGATACTTATCATAAACCATCACTATATAAAAGACATAGCAGGTATTATGATAAAAAGAATCAAGAACTAATAACAGGAGCAGTAATATTCTTTTTAGTTATCATAATAATATGTTCAGTATCATATTATTTCTTAATTTTAAGTCCTAGTATGGAAGAATTAGAAGAACATAAAAATATGAAAATTAATGAATTAAATTCTATTTTTAATGATAATCTAACAACAAACCCTACAAAACAAGCAATATTATCACGAATAAATAAATCATCATCAGTTGAAGAAGTAGATAATATAGATATTGAAAGTGAAGTATATCCAATATTAAAGAGTCAACTACTTAATGATATCTCAGAGTATAAAGATAAATTCAATAGAGTAGAATTAAAAATAAATGATACATCAAGTATTATGGAAGCTGATAATGCAACAAAATATATTGAATCACAAACAACTACTCTTAAAGATATTTCCATAGCTCAGGTAGATTCTGTAATAATTCCATTAACAATAAGTAGAAAACAAGCAGCTAGTGGATTAATTAGTGAGGGTGATGTTGTAGATATTTATAAAACAACTATTAGTGATGAGAGTATTCAACAAACAAATCAATCAAATGAATCATTAAATAATACAGATATAAATGAAACTTCAGTTAATGAAACTTCTAACGTTACAACACAATCAACAAGTAAGCTAGTTGGTGGTTCAGAAATAGTATCTATATTAAGATCAAAAGATTCAGGATCAGTAGACTCAGATATTGAACTTACAAGTTCAAATAATTTAACAAATACATCTCAATCAAGCTCTTTAGATATTGAAGAAGTCTTATCATCAAAATCAGCAGGAACATATAATCAAAGTCAAATTAAAATTTTACTAGATAAGTATGGATGGCGCTTGTCTAATTATGAGAGAACATCAAATATTGGAGATTTGGATGTGGAATATATGATTATGTTAGAAGTTCCACGAGATTCTGTTGAAAAAGTTATATCAAATATGGATGATCTTATTTTAACAATTCCAACATATGATGCTCCATCTTGGGTAAATTTAACAAAGTAGTGAAATAATATATTAAATGTAATAATGGATGTGTTAACTGTGCAAGAAAAATATTTTAAAAATTTAACTGATAGAGAAAGAGCAATTTTCGAAGGTGGAATAAGTATGGGTGCATTATTTCATCAATTTGTTGGAACACCTGTAAGTATTGAAACTTCATCAAGTTTAGAAAAAGCAATAGAAGAAAGTATTTTATTACAACCAGCTGTTGTAGATGTTAAGGTTTTATTAAATAAAACTCTTATTAAAGAAGAGTCTGGAAGTATGGGTTATACTTCTCTTGAAGGTAATATGTTGGATATTGAGATTACCACTAAAATTAATGAAAAATATATTACTACATGTATATCATATGTTGAAGAATTAGATTATCCTTTGATGTTTGTTAAAGAATAATTCCTTATTATTCTTCTTAATTTTCCTGATCATTTGCAGGAGGCTGTAATTCTTTAACTTCTTTAGGTAATCTATTTAAAAGTCTATCAATAATACTCATATTTTGAATCTGTCCAATAGTGTAACTATATTTTTCAAGTCTTTTTAAAGATTCATTGAGTTCATCCTGTACTTTGTTTAATCTCTCCTGGGCATGTTCTCTTTTATTTTTAATTTTAGTATTTTCTTGAACTTGTTTATTTGTTGTTTCAACCTGTTCTATATATTTATTTTCTAATTTTTTATTACTATCTTCAAGATTGATAATTTGTTTTTCCTGGTTTTGATTAGTTTTATTTAATTTTTTAATTTGATCTTAAAGAGAAATTATTTTATCATTAAGCTCAGAGTTATTTCGATTAAGTGTATCTATGGTAACTTTTTGATTTTGAATTTTCTCATTTTGTTTTTTATTTTCATTCTTAAGTTCAAGGAGAGTATTGTCATTTTTATTATTTTCTTTTAGTAATTCTTTATTTTCTTTTTTTAGTTGTAAATTTTCTTCTTCTAATTTTTTGATTTTTTCTTTTGTTTTTTCAATTTCAATTATGTCTTCATTATTGTAATTGTCAATTGCTTTTTCAATTTCTTCAGAGGTATGTTTATAAGTTGTTCCATATTCTTCTTCTATTTTTTGTTGAAATGTATTCCATAATTCAGCATTTAATTTTATTGTTTTTCTAACAAATTCATCGCTCATATTACCTTCATCCTATATTATTATATTTGTATAATACTTTAATAAAAATTGTTGATTTTTGTTTTTTAAAATAATCTTTTCAATTAATTGGGATGTTACTTAATTTTGATAAATTTTGTTTTCATCTTTTTAATTTTAGATTTTATTTACTCATATTTTACTTATGTTTTTCATTTTCAAATATCAAATTTTTACCTAATTTTAGCAATTTAAAATATGTTTTTTAAATGTTGATTTATGTTTTTTAAATCTTTATTATTTTTAAAAAATAAGAAAAAATAAGTTTTATTATTATGTATATAATATTATTTTTGTTTTGTTTTAATTATTACATATAATATATGTTATATTTTTAAAATTAAGTTTAATTGCAATATTATCTAATTAATTTTACAAGTATGTTTTTTAGGAATATTTCTAATTTTTCAATTATTTTAACACTTATTTTAGATTTCTTTTACAAAGATATTTTTAAAAATCTCACCAAAAATCTCACCAATAATTTCTCATAAATTCTTTCTATTTTTTTCTGAAATTTTTTCTAAAATAATGATAATTATATAATCTATTGTTAGTTTTTTTTATTCAAATTAAAAATTTTAAAACTATATAATTATTTTATCATTTTTATGAATATTTTATTATTGAAATAACCTTTATTCTAAAACTTATTTTAAATAAGATAAGATATAAATATAGTTATATAATGTGAGATTATGGATATTTAAAAAATAAACATATAATATTGAAATTTTTTTATAATCCTATGAACGTTAAAATTATACTCATAATAATATATTAATTCAATTTTCATGAGAAAAAATAGTTTTATTCAATTAATATAATAAAATCATAATTTTAATAATATACTCACTTAATTAATCAAAAGGTAATAATATGTTATACTTAAATGAAGAATTATGTAAAGGATGCTATATTTGTATTGACATATGTCCACGAGGAGTATATACTAAATCTGATAAATCAAATTTAAAAGGTGTGTTTATACCTGTGGTGGATAATGATAAATGTATAAAATGTAAATTATGTACATTAATGTGTCCTGATCAAGTAATTGCTATAGAGGATGATGATTAAGATGGCTGATAAAGAATGTTTTGTACAAGGAAATGAAGCTTGTGCACTTGGAGCAATAGCTGCAGGATGTAGATTTTTTGCAGGTTATCCAATTACTCCATCAACAGAAATTGCCGAAATAATGTCTAAAGAATTACCAAAATTAGGTGGACATTTTGTTCAAATGGAAGATGAAATTTCTGCCGCAGGTGCAATTATAGGAGCATCATGGGCAGGACAAAAAGTAGTGACAGCAACAAGTGGTCCTGGATTTTCTCTAATGCAAGAAAATATTGGTTATGCAGCAATGACTGAAACTCCAATGGTAATAATAGATATGCAAAGAGGTTCTCCTTCAACAGGTCAGCCAACCCGTTCTGGTCAAGGAGATATGATGCAGGCAAGATGGGGATCTCATGGTGATTATGAAACAATAACATTAACACCTTCATCAGTACAAGAATGTTTTGACTTCACAGTTAAAGCTTTCAATCTTGCTGAAATTTATAGATGTCCAGTATTTATAATGGCTGATGAAATTGTTGGTCATATGAGAGAAAAAATAATCATACCAGAAAATGTTGAAATCGTACCAAGACAAATGCCTCAAAAAACAGAAGGTACATATTTGCCTTTCGATGCTCCAGAAAATGGAACAACACCAATGCCTTCCTTCTTAGAAGGATATGATATTCACGTAACTGGACTAACTCATGACATCAGAGGATATCCTAGTACTGATAGTCCTGAAGTACATACAGAGTTAGTTACACGTTTATGTAATAAAATCTTAGAAAATAGAAATGAAATGGCAGATATCGAATATGATTTCATAGATGATGCTGAAATAGTAATTTTAGCTTATGGTATTCCTTCAAGATCAGCAATAACAGCAGTAAAACAAGCAAGAGCTAAAGGATTAAAAGTTGGGTATATTAAACTTAATGTTGTATGGCCATTCCCAAGTGAAACTCTTATTGATTTAACAGAAAATGTTGAAAGAATAATTGTTCCTGAATTAAACTTAGGTCAAGTATATCTTGAAGTTGACAGAGTACTTGGAAAAACAACAAAAGTAGAACTACTTCCTAAAATTGGTGGAGCATTACATACACCATCAGAAATATTCGATAAAATCATGGAGGACTAAAATATGAGTATTGAAGAACACCCTCATAGATTCATGAAATATTTACGTGAAGAAAGATTACCTCACATATTTTGTGGAGGATGTGGAAATGGGATTGTATTAAATACAATATTTAATGCTATTGAATTATCAGATAAATCCTTTGATAATATAAGTATGGTTTCAGGAATAGGTTGTTCATCTAGAATACCTGGATATGTAAAATGTGATTCATTACATACAACTCATGGAAGAGCATTAGCATATGCAACAGGACTTAAAGTAGCAAATCCTAAACAAGATGTTGTAGTAGTAACAGGTGATGGTGATGCAACATCAATTGGTGGAAATCATTTAATTCATGCAGCACGAAGAAACATTGACTTAACAGTTGTTTGTATTAATAATGATATCTATGGAATGACAGGTGGACAAATAAGTCCAACAAGTCCTGAAGGAAGTTTTGCAACAACAGCTCCATATGGTTCAACAGATAAACCATTTAATATAGCAGAAGTTGCTAAAGCAGCTGGAGCATCATATGTTGCTAAATATACAACTAATCAACCAATACAAATATCAAATGCAATAAAAGAAGGATTAGAAAATAAAGGATTTTCTTTCATAGAAGTAATATCTCAATGTCCAACATATTATGGACGTAAAAATAAAATAAGAACACCTGTTGAAATGTTACATTGGATTAAAGAAAATACAGTTTCAATAAAAGAAGCTGAATCAATGTCTGATGAAGCATTAGAAGGTAAAGTAATTACTGGAGTTTATATAAACAAACCAAGAAAAGAATATATTGAAGCTATGGAAGATGTATCTAAAGAAAAATTTGGCGCTGATCCTGATAGTAATATTAATAAAGCTTATAAGAGGGATTAAAAATGAGAAAAGATATACGAATAGCTGGATTTGGTGGTCAAGGTATATTAATGGCTGGTATTGTAATAGCAAAAGCAGCTTCATTATATGATCATATTTATGCTGTACAAACACAATCATATGGACCAGAAGCAAGAGGGGGAGCATCACGTACTGAGGTAGTAATAAGTGATGAAGAAATAGATTATCCTAAAGTAGAAAATCCTGAAATATTTGTTGTAATGTCTCATGAAGCTTTACTAAAATATATTACTGATATTAAAGAAGGAGCAATATTACTTATTGATCCAGATTTAGTTAAAGAAGAAGAGATACAAGATATTATTGAAGATAAAAAATTAACACTCTATAAAGCTCGTGCAACAAGAACTGCTGAGAAAGTAATTGGAAAAAAAATTGTAGCTAATATAGTGATGTTAGGATCCTTTGTAAAAGCAACAGAAGCAATTTCAGAAGAAGCTGCAGTTAATGCAATAACAGATAGTGTACCTCCTGGAACAGAAGAATTAAATTTAAAAGCTTTTGAAGAAGGAATGAATATATTAGAAAAAGTAAATTAATGGTGTAATCATGAATATACATGAATATGTAGCTAAGAACATTTTTGAAAAAATGGGAATTAAAATTCCGGAGAGTTATTTAGCACTTTCTCCAGAAGAAGCAGAACAAAAAGCAAGAGATATAGGAAAACCTGTTGCAGTTAAATCACAAGTATTAAGTGGTGGACGTGGAAAATCTGGAGGAATATTATTTGCAGATACTCCAGAAGAAGCTGCAGAACGTACTAAAGAATTATTCCAGAAAAAAATTAAAGGTGAACGTGTATCAAAAGTATTAATTGAAGAAAAAATTGAAGATAAACTTGATGAATACTATTTATCTATCATATTAGATCGTGATGCAAGAAAACCTTTAATTATGGCAAGTATGGCTGGTGGAATGGATATTGAACAAGTAGCAAAAGAAACACCTGAAAAAATAGTAAAACAATATGTTGAACCATTAGGTGATTTCATGCCATATCAAGCACGTAATATTGCATTAAAAATGGGTGTAGATACTAGTGAAGTTTCACAAGTTGGAAATATGATCTGGAAATTATACAATGTATTTAATGAATATGATGCAACTGTTGCTGAGATAAATCCTCTTATAAAAACTTCTGAAGGTTTTATAGCAGCTGATGCTAAAATGGCAATTGATGATGATGCAAGTTTCAGACATACAAAAATAAAAGAATTTGATGAATTTAAAGATGATAAATTTGCATATGTAAAACTTGATGGAGACATTGCTGTAATTGGTAATGGTGCAGGTTTAACTTTAACAGGTATGGATCTTATTGAATACTTTGGTGAAAAACCAGCAACATTTTTAGATGTTGGTGGAGGAGCTTCAGAAGAAAGTATTACAGAATCTATTAAATTAGTTCTTAAAAATCCTAGTGTAAGAGTAATTTTCTTAAATATATTAGGTGGAATTACAAGAGCAGATGACGTTGCTAATGCTGTTGTAAGAATTAAAAATGAGACTAAAACAAAAGTACCTATAGTAATTAGATTAACTGGTACTAATGAAGAAGAAGGTCAAAAAATTCTAAAAGAACATGGAATTTCTTTTGAAGTTTCAATGGAAAAAGCAGCTCAAAAAGCTGTTTCAATATTAAGATCCTTAGAAGAAGAATAAAAATTATTATTATTTTTATTTTTAAACTTTTTTTTATTTATTTTACTACTATTTTTATTAAAAAAAGAAAATGTAGAATTTTATTAATTATTATCTACAATATTACTACTTGATTTTCCATTAAGTAAGGATGTTATATAACCCCATACTTGCTCAAATAATGTTTGAGAATCATTATTTACGAAATCTGAAATCTGGGTTTGATAATTTGATGCTTGATCTTGTACTGATTGAGTTGCAACAATACTATCTGCAATACTGTTAATATTATTATCAGATATGTTAATATTATTATTACTTGCAATATTATTTACTATGTTAACAATAGTTTGTGTATCTGTTGTGTTTTGTTTTGAAGCTTCTTCTTTAGCTTCAGATACAATATCTGCTATTTCATCAGCACTAACATTACTATCATTTACAACTTGACTTTCAGTATATATTTCTTTATTTGCAGCATCTTTTAATGTATCAGGTATTTCTTTACCTGATGCTGTTTCATAAGCTTCCATAACTCCTGCTAATGCTGATTCTCCAGTTGCAGTTGTTGGTGATGTTACAAGCACATAACCTTGAGTTATACCAGCAGATTTTAATGCTGATTTATACATACTTTCGGTAACTAGTGTTATTTTTGATTTATCAACATCAACTTTAAGGTCATCTTGAGTATTTAAATCAACCATAGCACATGATAATATTTGATTATCACTATAAGTTTTATTACTGATATCTTTTGATATTTGATTAACATCATTGGCTGTAATGATAGTTTCTTTAACATCACTTAAGTTATTATTAGAATTACTTTTAAAGTAACTATCTACAATACTTTTATAATTTTGATTATCATATGTAGTTTGCCCATATGTCACTGCTACTGATGAATTTGAATTATTATCAGTAATTTGACTTACAGAATCTATAGGTACAAAAAAACCAAATGCAATAATAACAAGAATTATTACACCTGCAATTTTTCCCCACATTTTTTATCACCTCTTACTCAATATTCATGATTACTAATTATTATATTTTCGTGGTTTTTTATCACCTAGTAATAAAACCCTACTTTTTTCTACTTCATCAATTATTTCAAAACTTGTTTGATCAGCAATTTCTTGAGCGAAATTTTGAATATCTACTGTTTTTGGCATATTTTCCCATTCAAGTCTATTTCGTGAATCTCCAACAAACATGTAAGCTTTTATTTCAACATAATCAATATCACTATTTTCAATAATTTTTGCATATTCAGGTGTATTGATCATGTTTAAGTCTTTTACTGAAGTTATTCTGAGAACTTTTCTTGTGTCAAGTGTTGATAGTAATTCAATACTTTCTTGTAATTTTTCCCATCCATTAGATACTTGAGGTTTACATACTTTTTTATATATTTCCTTGTTAGGTGCATCTAAAGATAAATATAATTGTGTTGGTTCATGTTCTTCAAGAGCACTTAATTTTTCAGGATCTTCTCCATTACTTACAAGAAATGTTGTGAAATCTTGTTTGTGGAATTCTTCAATTAACTGATTAATCTCAGGGTATAATAATGGTTCTCCTGCTAAACTTAAAGCAGCATTATTTGGTTTAACACATTCTTCAAGTTTTTTAGGATTTGCATTTTCATTTCCAAAAAATCCACATAATAAATTTGCCTGATTTTTAATACAATCCTCAATTATTGTTTTAGGATCATCATAATCATCAGTATCCCATGATGTCTTTGTTATTTCAGTATCCCTCCAACAAAATAAGCATTTATGTTGACAATAAGGAATAGCTGGGGACATTTGTAAACATCTATGACTTTTTATACCATAAAATTGTTCTTTATAACAAGTACCTTCATCAACTATACTTTTTCTAGTCCAGTGACATATTTTATTTGCAGCATGTAAATTTTTTCCTGCAAATCTATACCCTTTCTTCTCTAAATTTTTTTGTTTTGTTTCCGAAATTAACATATTATTATATTCATATGTTATTTATTTGTTAAAAATTTATTTTATTTTTAGATTACTATTCTAAGGTATTGTAATTGTATAAAAAAAATTTATTTTTTATTTTAAAAGTAAAATTTACTATAAGTAATTAAGATATATTATAATAATGAATGGATTTTTTATTATATATTATAATAATGAAATTTATTTTTAATTTAGTAGGTAATTTTATGAGTAAAAATGAAACACCAATAATCATACTTAATTATAAAACATATGTCGAATCAACAGGTAAAAATGCAGTAAAGTTATCACAATATGTTCAAGAAGCAAGTGAAGAAACTGGTATTAATATGGCTATTGCTCCTCAAGCAGTAGATTTATATCCTATAATTGAAGCTGTAGACATACCTGTTTATGCTCAACATATGGATCCTATAACTCCTGGAGGACATACTGGATCAGCATTACCTGAAGCACTTAAAGAAACTGGAATTTCTGGAACTTTAATTAATCATTCAGAACAAAGGTTAACTTTAGCTGATATTGATGCTGTTGTTGAAAAAACTAAAGAATTAAACTTAACAAGTGTTTTATGTACAAATAATGTAAAAACAAGTGCTGCAGCAGCATCATTTAATCCAGATTATATAGCAATTGAGCCACCTGAATTAATTGGAACTGGAATACCTGTATCTAAAGCAAGTCCTGAAGTAGTTGAAAAAACAGTTGAGGAAATTCATAAAATAAATAATAATATTCCTGTTTTATGTGGAGCTGGTATTTCCACCGGTGAAGATATGAAGGCTGCTTTAGAATTAGGAGCAGAAGGAGTTTTATTAGCATCAGGAATTATTAAAGCTGATGATCAAAAACAAGCATTAATTGATCTTGTTAGTTTAATATAATATTTTTTTATTATAGGGGTTTTAATTATGGATTATAAATTTAGAACAATGGATGATGTTAATTTTGAAGGAAAAACAGTAATTGTAAGAGTTGATATAAATTCTCCAGTAGACCCATCAACTGGTGATTTATTAGATGATACAAGAATGGTATTACATTCAACAACTATTTCTGAATTATCAGATTTAGGAGCTAAAGTTGTTATTTTAGCTCATCAAAGTAGACCAGGTAAATCAGATTTCACAACTCTTAAAGAACATGCCAGATCCTTATCTAATATTATTGGAAAAGATGTTCAATATGTTGATTCAATTTTTTCAAAATATGCACAGGACATAATAACAAATCTTGTTAATGGTGAGATTGTTTTATTAGAAAATGTAAGATTTTATTCAGAAGAAATGCCTAAATTAACAGAAGAAGAACAGGCTAATTCAGTAATGGTTAGAACTCTTGCACCTCTTGCAGATTATTTTGTAAATGATGCTTTTGCAACTGCACATAGATCTCAAACTTCTATAATTGGATTTTCTAAAGTTCTTCCTTCAATTGCTGGAAGAGTTATGGAATTAGAATTAAATACTTTATATAGTATTCTTGATAATGCTCAAGAACCTAGAGTATATGTTCTTGGTGGTATTAAAGCTGATGATTCTATAAATGTAATGGCTAATGCTTTAAAAAATAATAGTGCAGATTATGTATTAACAACAGGTCTTGTAGCAAATATTTTCCTTGAAGCAAAAGGTATTGATATAAAAGAATATAATCATAATTTCATAATTGAAAGAGGTTATGAGGATTATATTGATATTGCTAAGGATTTATTAAAAGATTATTCTGAAAAAATTATTTTACCTGTTGATCTTGCAATTCTTGAAGATGATCAACGTGTTGAATATTCTATTGATGAAATTCCAAATTTACCAATATATGATGTTGGAAGTAAAACAATAGCAATGTATGTTGAAAAAATATTACTTGCGAAAACTTTATTTGCTAATGGTCCGGCCGGAGTATTTGAAAAAGAAGGATTTAATTTAGCAACAGAAGCTTTATTAAACTCTATTGCTGAGTCAAATGGATTTTCAATTATTGGTGGTGGACATTTAGCTGCAGCTGCAAGTAATATGGATTTGGATGATGAAATTACTCATATTAGTAGTGGTGGTGGAGCAAGTATAAATCTAATTTCTGGTAAAGAATTACCTGCTGTAACTGCCCTTATTGAGTCTGCTAAATTAAATAAGGATAATTAAAATTTTAAAAATTATTTTAAGGTTTATTTTTGCTTTAATTAATTTTTAATTTTTTTAAATATTTTTTTTTAAAATAATTTATTAAATAGAAACCTTTATATACTATGTAGTAATAAAATAATAAATAGAGCTTGATCTGCTATAGTGGATCAAAAGGACATGGATGCCTCAGTAGCTCAGTCTGGTGGAGCGCTTGACTTGTAATCAAGCGGTCGAGGGTTCAATTCCCTCCTGGGGCTCTATTTATTTATTGGGACCATAGGGTAGCTTGGTCGATCCTTTGGGCTTTGGGAGCCTGAGACTCCGGTTCAAATCCGGGTGGTCCCACTATATACCCGTCTTAGCTCAATTTGGCAGAGCATCGGACTGTAGATCCGAATGTTGCTGGTTCAAGTCCGGCAGACGGGATATACCTTTTATAGTATAAGTAGTATGGTATCTTACCGATACCTTTATATACTACTTCCTATAAACTATAATATGTTGACATGAATCAACATCTAGTTAATTCTAAATGCCTTGGTAGTGTAGAGGCTATCATGCAGGCCTGTCGAGCCTGCGACTCGGGTTCAAATCCCGGCCAAGGCGTTATAACTCTTTTATTGGGGCTCGTAGCTCAGTCTGGGAGAGCGCCTGGCTTTTAACCAGGCGGTCGCGGGTTCAACTCCCGTCGGGCCCGTTTTAATTTTAACTTGATTTTTTTATAATATTATTTTTTGTATTAATTTATTTATATCATAAATTTTATATTATTAATATTAATGATAATTTTTGAATATTATATTTTATTTATATGAAATAATATAGTATATTGGAGGATATAATTTGAAAGCTGATATTTTACAACATAATTTAGTACCTGAACATACTATTTTATCAAAAGAAGAAGCTGATAAAGTTCTTGAAGATTTAAATGTTCGTGTTGATCAACTCCCTAAAATATTACCTACTGATCCTGTAGTAAAAGCTATTGATGCAAAATTAGGTGATGTTCTTAAAATTACAAGAAAAAGTATGACTGCAGGTATTTTTGTTTCATACAGAGTTGTTAGAGAATAATTTTTTTTATTTTAATTTTTCTAAGACTTATCTTTTTTTTTAATATTTTTTTTTATAGACTTAGTATTTAAAAGAAACATCTACTATATAAAACTATATGTTTTTATTAGATGAGGTATATACATAGTATATACGTATTAATTTATAGAATTAAATTTTAAATCATGTTTCCTTTATTAGATTTGGAATTCTATTTATATTTAGTTTGGATAGAATCAAATAGTTTATTCTAAAATTAATTATGAAGAAATAATAATTTTGAGGTATTTTTATTGAAATTTATTTGATAATATGTCTTAAAATTGAATGATATTTTATATAATTATAAATTTGTAATAATGTCTAATAGATGTATAAATTGTTATTAACTGGTAATTTGTCTTTAAAAAACTTATAAAAATTTTAAAGATTAAATTAGGGAATTTATTGTTATTAGATAAGTGATGGGTTGTTTATAAATTTAGAATTAGTATTAGATTTTGTAATATATTTTTTTAGTTAAGAATAGTTGTTTTAGTTAATAATTTTTAGGATATTTCTGTAAAATTTTTTTATTCAATATTTTTGAAATAATATTTTAATGGATTTTATGTTATGTGATATCTTATTTTTTTTAATCTAAATTATATTATGAAATAATTTTAACAAATTCTTTTTTTATTAGTCATGCTTATTTTATAACACAATTTAATGTCTTAGTTCTTTTATGATACAAGTATCTTAAATTCTTGTGGAGAAGTTCTTAATGTATTAATAATTCATTTTATTACCATCACTTAAAAAGTGAATTATTTAATAAATGACAATATTAGATTTTTTTATTATTAATTTAATATTATTAATGCCTGTGGGCTAATATCTTGTAGTAAAATATAGAGAAATTTAGGAAAGAATAAGATAATAATTAGTGTGTAAATTATCTTATGATTAATTCTTTTCAAATGGAGATGGATATATGACAAAAAACGCATGGTCTTTGGTTGATTCATATTTTGATGAATATGATATAGTAGACCACCATATCCGATCATACAATGATTTTTTAGATAATAAAATTCAAGAAATTGTTGATATTACTGAACCAATAACATTGGATCATGGTGAATATACTATTAAAACTGGTGATGTTGAAATAGTTAAACCTTTTATAAAAGAAGCAGATGGTTCTAAAAGTATTATTGAACCTTCAGAAGCAAGGTTAAGAAATCTTAACTATTCCGCTCACATGTATCTTGACATGGCTCTTGTTAAAGGAGACAGTGATGATTATGAAATGGAAAAAGTGTATATAGGTGAGTTACCTGTCATGCTTAAATCTAAAGCATGTCACTTATATGGATTAAATGATAAGGAATTAGAGAAAGTAGGGGAAGATCCTCAAGACCCTGGAGGTTACTTTATAGTAAATGGGTCTGAAAGAGCTATTGTTACTATGGAAGAAATTGCTCCTAATAAAATTATTCTAGAACAAAGCGAAAAAGATAAAGCAGATAGGAGAGCAAGAGCAGTAGTAACTTCAATTAAAAGTGGTTTCCGTGCAAGAATTACTTTAGAATATAGAAAACCTCATAAAAAAGGAGTATTCTTAAGAATATCATTCCCTTATGTACCTGGAGAAATACCTCTTGTAATATTATTAAGAGCTCTTGGTTTTGAAAAAGATGTAGATCTTGTAAATAGTGTATCTGATGATATCAATACTCAATTTTTATTAATTGATGATATTCAAACAACAGGTGTCACAACAAAATATGATGCTATTAAATACATTGGTAATAGAGTAGCAAAAGGAATGACTGAAGAATACAGAATTAAAAGAGCTGAAGATGTAATTGATCGTTATCTTTTACCTCACGTAGGAGTAGATCCTGAAGATCGTATGGATAAAGCAATATATCTTGCTGAAATGACTGACATGCTATTACAAGTAATTAATGGCGAACGTGAACCTCACGATAAGGATCACTATGCAAATAAAAGATTAAGAGTTTCTGGAGATCTCATGGAAGATTTATTCAGAGTAGCTTTTACAAGTTTAACAAGAGATATGACTTATCAATTAGAACGTAGTTTATCTAGAGGAAAAGAACCATCAGTTAAACAAGCAGTAAGATCTGATGTAATAACTGAAAATATAAAACATGCAATTGCTACAGGTAATTGGGTTGGTGGAAGAGCTGGAGTTAGTCAGTTGCTTGATAGAACAAGTTACATGGGAACTTTATCACACCTTAAACGTGTAGTATCTCCATTATCAAGAAGTCAACCTCACTTCGAAGCAAGGGATTTGCATCCAACACAATTTGGTAAAATATGTCCTAACGAAACTCCGGAAGGACCTAACTGTGGTTTGGTAAAAAACTTAGCAGTTATTACAAAAATATCTGAAGGATATCCTTTAAAAGAAATTGAAAAAGATATCAAAGAAATGGATTACATAACACCATTAGATCATAACTTAGAAACACAATAGAATAAGGAGAATTATAATGCCAATAGTTAAAGTATATATAAATGGTAAATTAATTGGAACAACTGATGAACCTGAAGCATTTGTAAATGAAGTTAAAACAAAAAGAAGATCTAATGAATTAACTCATGAATTAAATATTACATATTATGCAGAAAATAATGAAATATTTATATTTACAGATCCTGGACGAGCAAGAAGACCATTAGTAATTGTTGAAGATGGAGTTTCTAAACTTACTGATGAAATTATTGATGATGTTGCTGCAGGAAAAATGAAATGGTTTGATCTTATTCATGAAGGTATCATTGAATATATTGATGCAGAAGAAGAAGAAAATACCTATATTGCTATGTTTGAAGAAGATGTTACTCCAGAACATACTCACCTAGAAATTGATCCTTCAACAATGCTTGGTATCTGTGCAGGAATTATTCCATATGCTAACCATAATTCATCACCAAGGAATACAATGGAAGCAGGGATGACAAAACAAGCTTTAGGTCTTTATGTATCAAATTATAATTTAAGAACTGATACACGAGCTCATCTTTTACACCAACCACAAATGCCTGTTGTAAAAACAAAAAGTATGGTTTCAACAGAATATGATAAAAGACCATCTGGTCAAAACTTTGTAGTTGCAATTTTATCATACCAAGGGTGTAACATGGAAGATGCTTTAGTTATGAATAAAGCATCACTTGAGAGAGGATTAGGAAGATCATCATTTTTCAGATCATATGAAGCATCAGAACGTAGATATCCTGGTGGACAAGAAGATCACTTTGAATATCCAGAAAGTATGGTAAGAGGATACAGATCTGAAGAAGTATATAAAAATCTTGATGAAGATGGATTAATAAATCCAGAAGTTCCTGTAACAAGTGGGGATGTATTAATTGGTAAAACATCACCTCCAAGATTCCTTGAAGATGTAGATGAATTCGGTACTGTTGCTGAAAGAAGACGTGAAACAAGTGTTACAGTTAGACATGGAGAACATGGTATTGTTGATAAAGTAATGTTAACTGAAACAATTGAAGGTAACAAACTTGCAAAAGTAAAAGTAAGGGATCACAGACAACCTGAATATGGAGATAAATTCGCATCAAGACACGGACAGAAAGGGGTATTAGGACTCATAGTACCTCAAGAAGACATGCCATTTAATGAGCAAGGTATGTGTCCTGATTTAATGATAAATCCTCACGCAATTCCTTCAAGGATGTCTATTGGTCAGATTATTGAAATGGTTGCAGGTAAAGCAGGATGTATGGAAGGACACCGTATGGATGGAACACCATTTACAGGAGTACCTGAAGAAGAACTTAAACAATTATTAAAAGAAAATGGTTTTGAAACACATGGTCGTGAACAATTATACAATGGTATTACTGGTGAACGTTTCAAAGCAGAAATATTTGTTGGGGTAGCATATTATCAGAAATTACATCACATGACTTCTGACAAAGTATATGCAAGAAGTAGAGGTCCTGTACAAGTTCTCACACGTCAACCTACAGAAGGTAGGGCAAGAGAAGGTGGATTAAGATTTGGAGAAATGGAACGTGACTGTTTAATTGCACACGGAGCAGCATTATCTCTTAAAGAAAGATTACTTGATGAATCAGATAAATATGAAGCACTTATTTGTGGTGAATGTGGAAGATTAGCAGTAAGAGATAAAATCAGAGATAGAACATACTGTGCAATATGTGGAGAAACAGAAACATTCCCTATAGAAATATCATATGCATTTAAATTATTACTTGATGAATTAAAATCATTATGTATATCTCCAAACTTAGTATTAGATGATAAAGCATAATTAAATTACTCAAGGAGGATTAATAGTTGAAAGGAATATTTAAAAAAGTATCTGAAATAGATTTTGGTTTAATGTCACCAGAAACTATAAGAAAAATGTCAGTAACTAAAATTGTAACACCAGATACATATGATGAAGACGGTTATCCAATAGAAGCTGGATTAATGGATCCAAGACTTGGAGTAATAGATCCAGGACTTAAATGTCGTACTTGTGGATCAAAAGGTGGAGATTGTCAAGGACACTTTGGACATATCAATTTTGCAAGACCTGTAATACATGTTGGATTTGCAGATACAATTCATAAAATTTTAAGATCTACCTGTCGTAAATGTGGTAGAGTTCTTTTAACTGATACTGAAAAGTTATCATATAAAGAAAAATTAGAAGAAAGAATTGAAAATGGTGAAGATATTTCTGAGATATTAAAACAAATTCATCTTACTGCTAAAAAAGAAAAATGTCCTTACTGTGAAGAAGAACAAATAGAAGTTAAAATTGATAAACCAATTTCACTTGTAGAAGGAAATTATAAATTAACAGCTAGTAAAGTACGTGAAAGATTAGAAAATATACCTGAAGAAGATTATATTTTCATTGGTATAAATCCAAAAGTTGCAAAACCTGAATGGATGGTACTAACAGTATTGCCTGTTCCACCTGTAACCGTAAGACCATCAATTACACTTGAAACAGGAGAAAGATCAGAAGATGATCTTACACACAAACTTGTTGATATCTTACGTATAAATCAAAGATTAAAAGAAAATCTTGAAGCAGGTGCACCTCAACTTATTGTTGAAGATTTATGGGAATTATTACAATACCACGTAACCACTTACTTTGATAATGAAGCATCTGGAGTTCCTCCAGCAAGACATAGATCAGGAAGACCTTTAAAAACTTTAGCACAACGTTTAAAAGGTAAGGAAGGAAGATTTAGAAGTAACCTTGCAGGTAAACGTGTAAACTTCTCTGCACGTACAGTAATCTCACCAGACCCTAACTTAAGTATAAATGAAGTTGGAGTTCCTGAAATGATTGCTAAAGAAGTTACTGTTCCAATTTCTGTTACAGAATGGAATATGGATAAAATGAAAGAATACATCAGAAATGGACCTGATGTACATCCTGGTGCAAACTATATTATCAGACCTGATGGACGTAAAATCAGAGTATATGATGAAACAAAAGAAACAGTAATTGAAAATCTTGAACCTGGATACATTGTAGAAAGACATATTATTGATGGTGATATTGTATTATTCAATCGTCAACCTTCACTTCACCGTATGTCAATGATGGCTCACGAAGTAAGAGTTTTACCATATAAAACTTTCAGATTAAACTTATGTGTATGTCCTCCATATAACGCAGATTTCGATGGAGACGAAATGAACATGCACGTATTCCAAACACCTGAAGCTCGTGCAGAAGCTAATGCAATTATGAAAGTACAAGAACATATCTTATCTCCACGTTATGGTGGACCAATTATTGGTGCTATTCACGACCATATTACAGGAGCATACTTGTTAACTCATAAAGATACAGTATATCCAGAAGATAAAGCACTTCAAATTATTAAAAGATCCAAAATGGAACTTCCTAAACATAAAGGAAGAGATTGGACTGGAAAAGAAATCTTTAGTTTACTCTTACCTGATAAATTAAATCTTGTATACAAAGCAGAGATTTGTAGAAATTGTGAAGAATGTAAACATGAAAACTGTGAATATGATGCTTATGTAGTAATAAGTAATGGAAACTTATTACAAGGTGTAGTTGATGATAAAGGATATGGTTCAGGTAGTGGAAAAATATTAGATGCTATTGTAAAACAATTTGGACCTAGTGAAGCTCGTCACTTCTTAGATCATGCAACAAAACTTGCAGTTTTCGGTGGTGTAATGCAAAGAGGTTTCACAACCGGTACTGCTGATGAGGAAATTCCAAAAGAAGCAGAAGAAAGAATTGCAGAATTACTTGAAAAATCTGATGCAAAAGTGGAACAACTTATCCAAGCATATGAAAATAATGAATTAGAAGCATTACCTGGACGTAGTTTACGTGAAACACTTGAGATGAAAATCATGCAAGTGTTAGGGGAAGCTAGGGATAACACAGGGGTTATTGCAGAACATTACTTCAAAACAAGTAACAGTGCAGTAATTATGGCACTTACTGGTGCTCGTGGTTCTATGCTTAACTTAACTCAGATTGCTACTTGTGTAGGACAGCAAGCTGTTCGTGGAGGTCGTATTAACAGAGGTTACATAGACCGTACATTACCTCACTTCCGTAAAGGAGATGTAGGGGCAAAAGCAAGTGGTTTTGTACATAGTAGTTATAAAAAAGGACTTGATCCATTAGAATTCTTCTTCCACGCAATGGGAGGTCGTGAAGGATTGGTAGATACAGCTATTCGTACAGCACAAAGTGGTTACATGCAAAGACGTTTAGTAAACGCACTTCACGATTTAAGCGTACATGAAGATGGAACTGTACGTGATAATAGAGGAGCTATTATTCAGTTTAAATATGGTGAAGATAGTATTAACCCTGCAAAAAGTGATTATGGACAAGTTGCAAACTTAGACAGACTCATTGAAGAAATGAGATTAGAAGCTAGTCAATCAAGTAAATAGGTGTAGTGAATATTATGGATATAGAACAAGTTCAAGCAGTTATTGATGAAAACGGTGCTAGTTATTTCCCTATTAAACTTGTTGAAGAAATAACACAAGCAAGTGAACGTAATAATTTAACAAATGAAGAATTAAACACACTAGTTCTTAAAGTTAAAGAAGCATATGAACGTGAAGAAGTTGAACCTGGAGAATCAGTAGGTACAATTGCAGCACAATCTGTTGGAGAACCAGGTACACAGATGACCATGCGTACTTTTCACTATGCAGGGGTAGTAGAGCTTAACGTAACATTAGGGCTTCCACGTCTTATTGAGGTAGTTGACGCTCGTAAGAAAATATCCACTCCAACAATGGATATTTACTTCACAGATGAATATAAAAATGATGAAGAATTCATTAGAAAAATGGGTAATAAAATTGGTAAAATTACATTAAATGATGTTATTAAAAACTTTAATGTAAATTACATGGATAATACTATTACAGCTGAAATTGATCAAGATATTCTTGATGAACGTAGGCTTGAACTTATTGAAGTTACAAGTGTAATAGAAAAAACTTTTAAACATGTAACAATAAATAATAATTTACTGAGTTTTGAAACCACATTTTCTAAAGATGAAGAAAAAATGCAACAAGGTATTCGAGAATTAAGATTACTTGCAGATAAAATCAGAGATCTACAGATTAGTGGAGTAAAAGGTATTGGTAAGGTTGTTATCCGTCATGAACATGATGAATGGGTAATCCATACAGAAGGTTCAAATATTGGGGCAATTCTTAAAATTGAAGGTGTTGACATAGTTAAAACCACAACAAACGATATCTTTGAAATTGAAAAAGTTCTTGGAATAGAAGCAGCACGTAATGCTATTATTCATGAGTTATACACAACCATGGAAGAACAAGGGCTTAGTGTAGACATAAGACATATTATGTTAGTTGCTGATATGATGACTGCTGAAGGAATTGTAAAATCTATTGGTAGACATGGTATTGGTGGAGAAAAATCCAGTGTTCTTGCTCGTGCAGCATTCGAAGAAACTGGAAAACACTTACTCAATGCTAGTATTCGTGGAGAAACTGATAATTTGACAGGAATTATCGAGAATGTTATTGTTGGACAACCAATACCTCACGGAACGGGGTCTGTTGGTGTTGTAATGAATGATAAAAATTAGGAGGCAGTAGATGGATATCGAAAGAGGGATACGTGTAGCCGTAGACACTGGTAAGGTTATATTAGGATCCAATAAATCAACTCAAGCAATTAAACTTGGAGAAGGAGAATTAGTTGTAATAGCAGCAAACACTCCAAAAGATGTAAAAGCAGATATTGAAACATATTCAAAATTATCTGAAATACCAGTACATATATTTGAAGGTTCTAGTGTAGAACTTGGTTCTATCTGTGGTAAACCATTCACAGTATCAGTTTTAGTTGTACAAGAACCAGGAGACTCTAATATATTAGAGCTCAAGGAGTAAATAGATACTATGTCCATCAAATTTACAACCAATGAAATCAGGTATATAGCACTGTTTGAAACAATAACAAGTGCTGTGGTTAAGGACTGTATTATTGATGATGAACATAATAAAGTTACTTTTTTGGTAAAAAAAGGAGACATGGGATTAGCAATAGGAAAACATGGAAGTACTATTGGTAAGATGCAAAAATCTGTAGATAGGAGTGTTGAAATTTTAGAACACTCTGAAGATCCCGGCGAATTTATAAAAAATTTATTATCTTCTGCAACAGTAAATTCAGTTGAATTTTCAAATGATGCAAAAGGTAATAAAATCGCTACCTTGGATGTCGACTCAAAGACTAAACGTTCTGCTATTGGAAAAAATGGTCAGAACATTCGGCGAGCTAGACAATTTGCTAAAAGACAATTTGATATTAGTAATATTATCATAAAATAACCATATTTATGATTAGTATATTTGGGGATGTGTTAAAAAATAAATTATCAGTTTATTTTTAATACCCTAAATTCTTAAAAATAAAACTCAGTTAATACTAACTATAATGAAAAGTATGTGAATTATTTCACGTAAATATGAAATTTATCAATATGACTTAAAATAACTCACTTTCATCTTGGGTTATC
The DNA here is from genome assembly GCA_964530785.1 of uncultured Methanobacteriaceae archaeon. Taxonomy (GTDB): domain Archaea; phylum Methanobacteriota; class Methanobacteria; order Methanobacteriales; family Methanobacteriaceae; genus Methanosphaera. The sequence goes on from CAZHBQ010000007.1 coordinate 21,528, forward strand.
TATATCATATTTATAAAAAAGACTTTGAATAGAATAATTAAAATTTATAAGTATAATGGAGGAATAAATTTGCCAGGATTATTCGCAGCAAAAAAATTAAAAGATAACAGACAAAATTTCCGATGGAAAGACACACAATACAAAAGAAAAACCCTCGGATTAAACATTAAAGCAGATCCACTAGAAGGATCCCCTCAAGCTAGAGGAATTGTAATTGAAAAAGTAGGTATTGAAGCAAAACAGCCTAACTCTGCAATAAGAAAATGTGTAAGAGTTCAATTAATTAAAAACGGTAAACAAATTACAGCTTTCGCACCAGGTGACGGAGCTATTGGTTTTATTGATGAACACGATGAAGTAATGATTGAAGGAATCGGTGGGCCATCAGGTAGGTCTATGGGTGATATTCCTGGAGTAAGATGGAAAGTTACAAAAGTAAACAACGTAGCTTTATCTGAAATGGTAAGTGGAAAAATCGAAAAACCAGTAAGGTAAGTAATTTATTAAGGAGATTTAATTAATATGAGCTTTAAATTATTCGACAAATGGGATGTAACTGAAGTTACAGTAGAAGATATGGGATTACAAAACTACGTATGTTTAGATGAAATTGTTGTTCCTCACACAATGGGACGTCACGTAAAAAGACAATTTGCAAAATCTAAAGTATCAATCGTAGAAAGACTCATGAACAAAATCATGAGAACTGAAAGAAACAGTGGTAAAAAAAATAAAGCATACGCAATAGTAGAAGATGCTTTAGAAATTATTAACAAAAAAACCAAAGAAAATCCTGTACAAATTTTAGTAAAAGCTGTAGAAAACACAGCACCTAGAGAAGAAACAACCCGTATAAAATACGGTGGTATAGGTTACCAAATAGCAGTGGATATTGCTCCACAAAGAAGAGTAGATCTTTCTTTAGGATTCTTAACAAAAGGTGCAATGCAATCAGCATTCAAAAATAAAAAATCAGCAGCACAATGTTTAGCTGATGAAATATTATTAGCATCAGAAGAAGATTCTAGAAGCTTCGCAGTACAGAAAAAAGAAGAAAAAGAAAGAGTAGCAAGATCCGCACACTAGATCTTGACTTTTTTACTTTTTTTATTTTTTTTTTAAAATTTAATTATGAATTTTTATTTAAAATATTATCAAATATTTTAATAAAATAAATAAACTATTAAATTAATAAATTTAAATTATATAATAATTTATTAAGTGATTTAACATTTAGGTGATATATTTGAGTCGACGAGATCAAATGGTAAAAAAAATTAAAGAATTAATGTATGAGCCAGATTATATTAGAAACATTGGTATAGTAGCTCACATCGACCACGGAAAAACAACATTATCAGATAACCTTCTTGCAGCAGCAGGTATGATTTCTTCTGAATTAGCAGGAGATCAAAGATTCCTTGATTTTGATGAACAAGAACAAGAAAGAGGAATTACAATTGATGCAGCAAACGTATCAATGGTACACTCCTATGAACATGATCAATACCTTATCAACCTTATTGATACACCAGGACACGTAGACTTTGGTGGAGACGTAACTCGTGCAATGAGAGCTGTAGATGGAGCAGTAGTAGTTGTATGTGCAGTTGAAGGTATTATGCCTCAAACAGAAACAGTATTAAGACAAGCTTTAAAAGAAAATGTAAGACCTGTACTCTTTATTAACAAAGTAGACAGACTTATAAACGAATTAAAACTTGATGATTTAGAATTACAAAACAGATTTGTTAAAATCATTGCAGGAGTAAACAAACTTATTAAAAGTATGGCTCCTGAACAATTCAAAGACAAATGGCAAGTTAAAATTGAAGATGGTACAGTAGCATTTGGATCAGCATACCACAACTGGGCAATTAACGTACCAGAAATGTTAAAAACTAACATTACCTTCAAAGACATTATTCAATACTGTAATGAAGACAACCAAAAAGAATTAGCAAGTAAAATAAAAATTGAAGAAGTAATTCTTGGTATGGTAGTAGAACACTTACCTAGTCCAAAAATTGCACAAGCATACAGAGTACCTAAAATCTGGTCTGGAGATATCGAATCTGTAGAAGGACAAGGTATGATTAATACTGATTCAACATCACCATTAGCAGTAATGGTTACTGATGTAAGTATTGATAAACACGCAGGAGAAATCGCAACTGGTCGTGTATACGGTGGATCAATCGAAAAAGGATCAGAAATCTTCTTTGTAGGTTCAATGTCCAAAGCAAGAACACAACAAGTTGGAGTATATATGGGTCCTGAAAGAATTAACACAGACTCAGTTCCAGCAGGTAACATTGTAGCAATTACAGGTGCAAGAGGAGCTATCGCAGGGGAAACCATTACAGATGCAGATCATAACATTGCACCATTTGAAAGTTTAGAACACATATCTGAACCTGTAGTAACAGTTGCAGTAGAAGCTAAAAATACAAAAGATTTACCAAAACTTATCGAAGTATTAAGACAAGTAGGTAAAGAAGATCCAACATTAAGAGTAGAAATTAACGAAGAAACCGGTGAACACTTAATTGCTGGTATGGGTGAATTACACTTAGAAGTTATTATCTACAGAATCAATGATAAAGGATTAGAAGTAGAAACATCTGAACCTATTGTAGTATACAGAGAAACTATTGCTGGTACAGCAACAAATGTTGAAGGTAAATCACCTAACAAACATAACAGATTCTACATTGATATCGAACCATTATCTGATGAACTTATGCAAGCAATTTCTGAAGGTAAAATAGAAGAAGGAAGAGTAAAAGGTAAAGAATCTGCAAAAGTATTCCAAGAATGCGGTCTTGACAAAGACGAAGCTAAAAAAGTATGGGATGTATACAAACACAGTATTTTTGTAAACAAAACTCGTGGTATCCAATACTTAGATGAAATTAAAGAATTATTAATGGAAGGATTCGAAAGCGCATTAGATGACGGACCATTAGCAAACGAAAAAGCTATGGGTGTAAAAATAAACCTCATGGATGCAAAAATACACGAAGATGCTGTACACAGAGGACCAGCTCAAGTATTACCTGCTATAAGAAAAGCAGTATATGGTGCAATTATGTTAGCTCAACCAACATTAATGGAACCAATGCAAAAAGTATACATAAGCGTACCTCAAGATTACATGGGTGCTGCAACTCGTGAAGTACAAAACAGAAGAGGACAAATTGTTGAAATGGGTCAAGATGGAGACATGTCAACAATTGAATCTAAAGTACCTGTATCAGAAATGTTCGGATTTGCAGGAGATATAAGATCTGCAGCTGAAGGACGTTGTATCTGGTCAACTGAAAACTCAGGATTCGAAAGAATTCCAAGAGAATTACAAAACCAAATTGTAAAAGAAATACGTCAAAGAAAAGGTCTTACTCCTGAACCATATGGACCTGACCATTACTTAGGATAAGTATACTCTTTTTCGTATACTTTTTTTTTAAATAAAAATTAAATACTAAAGTATATTAATGAAAAATAATATATACAGTAATTAATACATAAATTTAAATATATCTAAATTTCAATGAAATTTAGAAAAAAATATTGTAATTTATTAAGTAATTAAAGATAATCGAAGAAATTATATTTACAAGGGAATATAACTATTCCCTGTTATATTTCTTTGTAGTATAATTCTTTATTACTATGTTAGGGGACGTTCTCTAGATATAATCTAGCAATCGGCTTGCTAACAACTATAAATCATACTATTATTAAAATAGTTCCTGATTTATAAATTATATTCAAAAACATGTTTATAATATGGAGGATATATAATGGCAAAAGATAAAACACACATGAACTTAGCATTCATTG
>CAZHBQ010000007.1:25383-41602 GCA_964530785.1 uncultured Methanobacteriaceae archaeon
CGTAGACCACGGAAAATCAACATTAGTAGGACACCTTTTATTATTAGAAGGAGCTATTGCTGAACAACAATTAGATGATGGAGAAGACAAATTCAGATTTGTTATGGACAGACTCGGAGAAGAAAGAGAAAGAGGAGTAACAATCGACCTCGCTCACGCTAAATTCGAAACTCAAAAATACGAATACACAGTAGTAGATTGTCCTGGACACCGTGACTTTGTTAAAAACATGATTACCGGTGCATCACAAGCAGATGCAGCTGTTTTAGTAGTAGCAGCTAACGACGGTATCATGCCACAAACAAAAGAACACGTTTTCTTATCAAGAACTCTTGGTATCAACCAATTAATTATTGCAATTAACAAAATGGATGTAGTAGACTACAGTGAAGACAAATTCAACGAACTTAAAGATGAATTAGGTAAACTCATATCTACTGTAGGATTCAAACCTTCAGACGTACCTTTCATACCTGTATCAGCATTTGAAGGAGACAACATCACAGAAAAAAGTTCTAACACACCTTGGTACAAAGGAAACACTCTTGTACAAGAGTTAGATGCTTTAGATGAACCTGATAAACCAATCGACTTACCTTTAAGATTACCTGTTCAAGATGTATACTCAATTACTGGAGTAGGAACAGTACCTGTAGGAAGAGTAGAAACTGGTGTTTTAAACACAGCAGAAAACATTGCATTTGAACCAGCTGGAGTAACTGGAGAAGTTAAATCTATCGAAATGCACCACGAAATTCTCGATAAAGCAGAACCTGGAGACAACGTTGGATTCAACGTAAGAGGTGTAGGTAAAAACGATATTAAAAGAGGAGACGTAGCAGGTACAACTAAAAACCCTCCTACGGTTGCTAAAGAATTCAAAGCACAAATTGTTGTATTACAACACCCTGGTGTAATCACAGTTGGATACACTCCTGTATTCCACGCACACACAGCACAAATTGCATGTACATTCTTATCCTTAGATGTAAAACTCGATCCTGCAACAGGACAACCTAAAGAAGAAAACCCTGACTTCCTTAAAACAGGAGATGCAGCTTTAGTTACCATTAAACCAACAAAACCTATGGTAATTGAAAACATCAAAGAAATCCCTCACATGGGAAGATTCGCTATCCGTGATATGGGTCAAACCGTAGCAGCAGGTATGTGTATCGACATAACCGAAAAGAAATAAGTAGATTAATTTTTACTTATTAATCTTTTTTTTAAATATAATTAATTCCATGTGATAACTATTTTTAATAAATTTATTGTTATTATATCATTGATTAACATGAGTATTTTTTGAATATGCTTAGTTGTTACATGTTTGATAAATTATGATTATTATTAAAGGAGAATTTATATGAATAAAGCTAGAATTAAATTAACCGGTACAGACCCTGAGAAGATTGCAGATGTTTGTGATCAACTCAAAGGTATAGCTGAAAGAACTGGTGTAGATTTATCCGGTCCTATCCCTTTACCAACTAAAAAATTAGTAGTTCCTACAAGAAAAAGTCCAGATGGTGAAGGAAAAGCTACATGGGAAAAATGGGAATTAAGAATTCATAAACGTCTTGTTGGAATTGAAGCTGATGAACGTGCAATGAGACAAGTTATGAAAGTAAATGTTCCTGACAATGTAAGTATCGAAATAGAACTTAAATCTTAAATATAATAAAAAACTATATAAATCATTACTTTTAAATATAGTAATAGATTTTATAATAGTTTTTATATTATGACTTTTTTTTATTAGCCGAGATAGCCTAGCCAGGTAAGGCGCGGGACTTGAGATCCCGTGGAGTTATCTCCTCATGGGTTCAAATCCCATTCTCGGCGTATTTTTAATTTAGATTAATTTTAATTTTTTTATATTTTTTTAAAATTTATTTTTTTACATATTTTATTTTTGAATCTTTTTATTTAATTTTTAAGTTTTTTGGATCTTTTTTTATTTTTATATTGAATTTTAACTATTTTATTACTAATTTTATACTTTATTTTTTCTTATTTTTTAAAAATATTTATCTTATATGAAGTATAAATATTGTAATATTATTAAATAAATATTTATTTTAATAAAAAATTTTTTGAATAATTTAGTAAAAAATGTTTATTGAATAAATTATGAATTAAATAAGTTATAGGGAAAATTATGTTTAAAAAAATTAAGTATTCAATAATGTTAATTATTGTTTTATTAATTGTTCTTTTTACATTAGCATCTTTATATGGAAATTCAGTTGATGATGATCCAACACATATTGTTATCACTGGAATAAATGGTGAACCAGAGAATGGTTTTAATCCTTTAACTGGTTGGGGTTGTGGTCATTATAATTTTAATCCTTTAATTCAAAGTACATTACTTACTTCTGATGATGAAGGAAATTTTGTTAATGATGTTGCAACTGGTTATAATGTAAGTTCTGATGGATTAATATGGACAGTTGATATTAGGGATGATGTTAAATTTTCAAATAATGAAAGTTTAAAGGCTAGTGATGTTGCTTTTACATTTAATACTGCAAAGGAATCTGCTTCAGATTTAGATTTAACAGGATTAGATCATGCAACAGCAATTAATGATACTAGAGTTGAATTTGTATTAAATAAACCTCAGTCAACATTTATTTATTATTTAAGGTATGTTGGTATAGTTCCAGAGAAGGATTATAATCCAGAAACTTATGGGGAAAATCCGATAGGTTCAGGACCATATAAATTAGTACAGTGGGATAAAGGGCAACAAGCAATTTTTGTTGCTAATGAAAATTATTATGGTAAACAACCTTACTTTAAACAGGTAACGATGTTGTTTCCTGAAGAAGAATCTTATTTAGGTTTAGTAAAATCTAAAAAAGTGGATATTATACAAGCATCTTTTATGGGTTTAAATGAAAGTATTGATGGTTATAATTTAGTTGAATTTTCAAGTCCACGTTCACAGGGAGTTTCATTACCTTATCTTAATGATACAGGATTGAAAACAGATGGAGGAAATACTGTAGGTAATAATGTAACTGCAGATATTGCAATTAGAAAGGCTTTAAATATTGGAATTGATCGTCAGGAAATTATTGATGATGTATATAAAGGTCATGGTCAGGTTCAATATACTGGTGTTGACACGTTAATATATGCAAATAGTGGAGCTAAAGTTGAAGATAATAATACTGATGAGGCTAAACAAATATTGGAAGATGCTGGTTGGACGGATACTGATGGTGATGGTATTCGTGAAAAAGATGGTCTTAAGGCATCATTTAAATTATATTATAGTTCTAGTGATTTGTCTAGACAGTCTCTTGCAACAGCTATTAGTGAACAGGCAAAAGATCTTGGTATAGAGATAAATTTAGTAGGTGCTGATTGGGATACTATCTATGAAAATATGTATAGTTCAGCAGTTTTAATGCAACAATCATCTGATGATCCAAATAGATGTTTATATCAACAATATTATAGTAAAAGTGAATATTCTGAAGATGATTACATGAATCCTAATGCTTATAATAATACCGAAGTTGATGAAATATTAGAGCAGGCAATGGAGGCAACTAATCAAACAGAGGCAAATGAACTTTGGAAAGAAGCAGCTTATATTAGTGAAGATTCTGGTTATGGTCCAAATGCTGATGCTCCTTGGTTATGGGTTGCAAATTATAACTTCTGTTATTTTGTAAAAGATGGTATTAATATGGGAACACCTCCAAAAATGGGTCAGGATTATTTACAAAATATTTGTGATTGGACTCGTGAGAATACTATAATTTAATTTATTATAAGAGTATTTAGTTAAAAAAAAGTATAGAATTTTGGTTATAGGTGATTTAATGAATAAAAAAGTAGCATATTTTATAAGAAATAAAATTATTCATTTTATTTTATTAATGTTAGCTGTTGCAATTTTTAGTTTTATTCTTTTAGAGGTATCTCCAATTGATCCAGTTAATGCATATCTTAAGGGAGCTACGGTTTCTTCTGCTCAAAGAGCAATACTTGAGCAATATTGGGGTGTTGGATTACCTTTAACTACTAAAATTTGGAATTGGTTATCAGCATTACTTCAAGGAAATTTTGGAACTTCACTAATTTATCGTATGCCTGTACTTGATGTTATTTATGATAAATTCATGGCATCATTTGTTTTAATGGCAAGTTCTTGGATTATTAGTGGATTTTTTGGAATAATATTAGGAATTATTGCAGGTAAAAATAAGGATTCATGGATTGATAGAATAGTTAAAACATATTGTTATGCATTACAATCTGCACCTTCTTTTTGGGTAGGTTTGATTTTTTTAATAATATTTGCAATATATCTTGGATGGTTCCCAGTAGGATTAGGAGTTCCTATGGCAACATTGAAATCTGATGTAACATTCTGGCAGTGGCTTGCATGTATGGTTCTTCCAATAATGACATTAAGTCTTGTTGGTGTAGCTCCAATTGCATTATATACAAGAAATGAACTTGTAAATGTTCTTTCTTCTGACTATGTATTATTTGCTAAAGCTCGTGGAGAATCAGGTTGGGCATTAATTGAGAGACAAACTTTAAGAAATATATTATTACCAGCAATAACTTTGCAATTTTTATCATTTAATGATTTATTCAGTGGAGCAGTACTTGTAGAACAAGTATTTTCATATCCTGGACTAGGATATACTGCTGTTGCTGCTGGACTTCAAAGTGATGTACCTTTGCTTCTTGCAATTGTAATTATAAGTGCAATATTTGTATTTTCAGGAAATCTTATTGCTGATATTTTATATTACTTTATTGATCCAAGGATTAAGGAGGATGAAAAAATTGAAAAATAAAGGTAAACATAATCCATGGGTTTTATATCATGCAAATTTAAGAACAAAAACACTTGTTATTATTTCAGTAGCTGTTTTGTTGTTTATTTGTATATTGGTAGGAACTTTACTTTCAGATTCAAGTACTCTAACTACAAACTTTGCAAACATAAATCAACCACCATCATTTAGCCATTTATTTGGTACAGATTGGATGGGACGTGATATGTTTACCAGAACATTGCTTGGTCTTGGTCTTAGTATTTTTATTGGTATTGTTGCATCTATTATAACAACAATTGTTGCAGTAATTTTAGGTGTTCTATCAAGTATTAATACTGTTGTTGATGAATTTGTTTCATTAGTTATTGATTTATTTGGTTCAATACCTTATATATTATTAATAATTCTTGTTACAATAGCATTTGGAGGTGGATTATATGGTGTTGTTATGGGAATTGGATTAACACATTGGACTCCTCTTGCAAGAGTATTAAGAGCTGAAATTAAAAAGGTAAAAACAACAGAATATGTTAAATTATCAGGAGAACTTGGAAGATCTAAATGGTGGATTGCAAAAAAACATATACTACCACTTGTAATTTCACAAATAATAGTAGGAGTAATATTAGTATTTCCTAATGCAATTATGCATGAAGCAAGTATTTCATTTTTGGGATTTGGAATATCACCAAGTGAACCATCTATTGGTATAATTCTTGCAGAGTCTGTTAATTATTTAAGTCTTGGTTGTTGGTGGTTAGCAGTATTTCCGGGATTGTCATTACTACTTGTAGTATTAATATTTGATTTAATAGGTGAAAACCTACATAAATTATTAGATCCACAAAGTGCCCACATATAAAAGGAGAGATATTATGGTAGAGTTACTTAAAATAGAAAATCTTGCAATATCATTTACTCAATATTTTAAAGGATTAGAACAAAGAGAATTGAAAGTTTTATCAGATGTAACATTAGATCTAAATGAACATGAAATTCTTGCAGTACTAGGATCTAGTGGTTCAGGTAAAAGTTTACTTGCCCAAGCAATACTTGGAATACTACCATCAAATGCAAACATATCAGGATCAATAAAGTACAGAGGAGAAGAATTAACACAACAGAAAAAAGAAGAAATAAGAGGAAAAAATATAAGTCTAATTCCACAATCAGTAAATTATTTAAATCCATTGATGAAAGTCAAAGAACAAGCAATAGGATATACTGAAAACAAAAAAGAGAGAAAAGAAAAACTAGAAAAACAACGAAAAATATTTGATAAATATGAGTTATCAAAAGAAGTAGGAGAAATGTATCCTTTTCAATTATCTGGTGGAATGGCAAGAAAAGTATTAATATCTACAGCATTACTAAATGATCCAGATACAATAATTGCAGATGAACCAACACCAGGACTTGATCAACAAGCAGTTGATGAGACAATTAATAACTTAATTAATCTTAAAAATCAAGGAGTGGGGATGATATTAATAACTCATGATATTAACACTGCTTTAAAAACAAGTGATAGAATAGCAATAATTTATTTAGGATATGTAATAGAAATTACAAAAACAGAAAACTTCATAAGAGGTGGTGAAAAATTAATGCATCCATATACAAGGGCATTATACCAAGCACTACCTGAAAATGATTTTAAATTAACAAAAGGTCATCAACCATCATATCAGGAAATACCAAAAGGATGTCCATATAATCAAAATTGTCCAAATAAAACTCAAGAATGCATAGAAAAAGTACCAGAACTTAAAGAAGTGAATGGAACATTAATTAGATGTTATCATCCATTTAATGTAGGGGGAGATCAGTAATGGATATTCTAAAAGCAGAAAATATATCATTCAAATATAATTCAAAAGTAGATCTTCTAAAAAATATAAACTTTCAAATGAATAATAATCAAATAATAGGATTATATGGAGATAGTGGATCAGGAAAAACCACATTTTGTAAAATATTATCATCTTTTATTAAAAAGTATGATGGAAAAGTTACAATAAATGATAAAACAATTCCAAAGGGATATAATCCTGTTCAACTTATATTTCAACATCCAGAAAAAGTAATGAATCCTAGATGGAAGATGAAAGAAATACTAGAAGAATCATGGACACCACCAGAGGATACATTAGATAACTTTGGAATAAAAAAAGATTGGTTTGGACGTTATCCATCAGAATTATCTGGTGGAGAATTACAAAGATTTAGTATAGTACGTGCAATAAATCCAAAAACAAAATTTATCATAGCTGATGAGATAAGTACAATGCTTGACAGTGTAACACAAGTACAGATATGGACAGCATTAATTAATGAATGTAAAAAGAATAATGTAGGTATTTTAGCAGTTAGCCATGATATGAATTTACTTGAAAGGATATGTGATGATATAATTTATTTTAATGAATTAAATCTTAAATAATATTATTTTCACATTATCTTATTTTTTTAAGCTTATTTTTCTAATTTTAACTTATATTTTTAAATTATTTAACATAAAAAAGAGAATAAAAGAGTGGAGTTTATTTTATTTTATATCTTAATATTCCAGCGATTCCTCCGAATGCTTTGTCAAGCTGGGTTCCTTCTTCTGTTTCAATTGAAATAACTTCTACATGAGTTTTTACTTCTTCTGCAGTTTCAATTAATTCTTCAGCAGTATCTTGTGTTTTTGTAATTTTCATTACTTCATTACATTTTGGACATCTTTTTTCTGGAGGTTCTTGGTGTTGTTTTGTTGTTATTACATCTATTGATCCACATGCAGAACAGGTGTATGTTTGTCTTTTACTTTTAAGATTTTCTGATATTAGAAGTGTTTCTACTGCTCCCATTTGAAGATTTGTTCTAACTTCGTTTTCTCCATATGTTGAAAGTCCACTCTCTGAGATAAGTCCTGTTAAGAATTTTCTCATAAATTTTTTCTCTTGCATGATGTCCATTTCATCAAGTGCATCTGAGGATTCATCGATAACTTCTCTTATTCCAAAGTCTCCAGTATAGGATGTGTCTACTATGTTGATAATTTTATCATTAATTTCATAGTTTATGTAATCTCCTTCTACAAAATCATTTTTTGTATGTCCTGGACCTCCAACTAAAACTCCTTTAAGTTCATCTTTTAGTGGAAGGAATGCTTCATCAACATGTCTACCTATACGTTTTAAGAATTCGTGTGCTGCAAGTTCAATTACACGGTCAAACCTTCTTTGTGATTGTCCTCCAGCTTTATGTTTTCCTGGAACACCACTTGTTAAGTGTTTCACTATGTCTATTCTTTTACCTCTTAGTGTTGCAATTGTTGATTCTTTACGGTCAAGAACAATTACTCCATATACTTCTTTATATTCAATTATTTGTTTTAATGGGTCTACAAAGAATTGACTGTCACAGTGGTACATGTATGTTTGTACTGGTTCTGGTGGTTGAAATACGTATGTTTCCATTTTTTCAGTACCTGGTCCACCTTTTGGAATCATTCCTACAAACATTACTAATCCTTTTTCAGGAGCTTTTGGGAATAGTTTTAATCTTTGGATAATTACTTCGATTGCTGATTGTACATTTTTTCTTGTTTGTTTACTTTTGATGTTTGCACTTTGTCCAAGTTCATCTCTCATTTGTTTTGCAACATCACTGATTTGTTTTTCTGGTGGAATATATACACTTACAAGTTCAGTTCCTCTACCTTTCTTATTTTCTAATTCTTTTAAAGTTTTTTTAACTTCATATATTTCTTTTGATGATGCGTCACTCATTTTATCATTCCTTAAGAGTAGTTATAATTATAAATTAAAGTAAGTTATCATATTTTGGATTATAGAATATAACTCTTTGGGTGGTTATATAATTGCATTGTTTAATTTGTTATATTTCATATTTATCGTAACCTGTTGTTTAATTAAAGATTACATAATTATAATCCAATTGTTTTAATTTTTTTATAAAATAATCGTGTTTGTATACAATTTTTTTAAATTAATATATACTATTTAACATATTTGTGTTTTAATATATTTTATTATTTTGTTTTTTTATAGTTTTAATATAAATTTTAGTTAAATATATGAATAATCTAAGAGAGATATTATTAATAGTTAGATTATTTAATAAAACTATTTTGTAGCTATTATTAGAAAACTAGTTTTATTATTGTAAATATATTTTTTAGGAGAAGAGTGTTAATGCGTATAGTAATTACAATTGGTGGATCAATACTACTAAAAGAATATAATAATGAAAAATTTGAAGCTTATGCAAAAGTAATTAAGGAAATTAATCAAGAACATGAAATTTTTATAGTAGTTGGTGGTGGAAGACCTGCTCGTGACTATATTAGTGTAGTTCGAGATATGGGTGAAACTGAATCAATATGTGATGAAATTGGAATTCAAGTAACAAGAATAAATGCTAGATTATTACAATGTGCATTAAAAGATATTGCATATCCAGCAATACCTGTAAATTTCCAACAAGCACTTGAATACTCAGCAACTGGTAAAATTGTTATAATGGGTGGAACTGAACCAGCACATAGTACTGATGCAGTTGGAAGTATACTTGCTGAGTATGTTGGTGCTGATTTAGTAATTAACGCAACAAGTGTTGATGGATTATATGATAAAGATCCAAATAAATTTGATGATGCAAAAATGTTTTCAGAAGTAACTGCTGATCAATTGATGGAAATTGTTTCTGATAATGATACAAAAGCTGGTACTTATGAATTTATTGATAAAACTGCAATTGAAATTATTAAAAGATCTGCTATTAAAACTATAATCTTAAATGGTAATAATCCTGAAAATGTAAAAGTAGCAATTAATGAACCAATTGGAACATTAATTAAATAAATTTATGGAGAATATTTTTATGGTAGTAGAAGCTCATAGACATTGTGCAATTTGTGGAAAACCTATACCTATGTCTGAATCATTTTGTTCTGATAAATGTCAAGAACAATATAGTTTAAAACAAAAACAAGTTTCAAAACAAAGAAAAATATTATATGCTATTGTTGCTTTGTTTATTATTGTTTATGTTGTAATGGTATTATTTAAATAAATGATACTTTCTTTTTTTATTCTTTTTTCGAGTTAACTTATTTTAATTAAATTAAATTTTTTCTTAAGTAAATTAGTTTTAAATATCATTTCTATACTAATTATTAAATAACTTTTTAATTATTTTAATAGAGTTTATTAAATGATAAAATATATTTCATTAAATACATATTTCTTTTTCAAAATAAGGACAATTTTTAAAATATGTTTATAAAATCTTTTAAAAAAATAGTAAAGTAGGTGTAATTTATAAGTTTACACCCATATCTAATTGTTCAGTTAATTCTTTGTATCTGTTTCTGATAGTAACCTCAGTTACACCAGCAATATCTGCAACATCACGTTGAGTTTTTCTTTCACCAAGAAGAACACTTGCAATATATAAAGCAGCAGCAGCTACACCAGTAGGACCTCTACCACTAGTTAAACCATTTTCCATTGCTTGATTAATAATTTCAATAGCTTTAGATTGAACAACACCTGAAAGATTTAATTCACTAGCAAATCTAGGAACATAATCAATTGGGGATGTAGGAGGTAGTCTAATGTGAAGTTCACGTGTAAGGAATCTGTATGTTCTACCAACTTCTTTTTTACTTACTCTTGATACATCAGCAATTTCATCAAGGGTTCTTGGAACTTTACATCTTCTACATGCAGCATATAATGAAGCAGCTACAACTCCTTCAATACTTCTTCCACGAATAAGTTTATTTTCTACAGCATTTCTGTAAACAACAGAAGCAGATTCACGAACAGATCTTGGTAAACCTAATCTTGAAGAATCTCTATCAAGTTCACTTAAAGCGAAAGCTAAGTTTCTTTCTGTAGCACCACTTATTCTTATCTTACGTTGCCATTTTCTTAACCTATACCATTGTGCACGATTTCTAGCAGGAATATCTCTACCATAAATATCTTTGTTTCTCCAATCAATCATGGTGGATAAACCTTTATCGTGAATGGTGTAAGTAATAGGAGCACCTACTCTTGTTCTTTTATCTCTTTGTTCATGGTCAAATGCTCTCCATTCAGGACCCATATCCACAATGTTATCATCAATTACTAAACCACATGATCCACAAACAACTTCTCCACGTTCATGATCATTGATAAGTTTAGTAGAACCACATTCAGGACATTTAGTTTCCTTTTTCTCCATCTCAGCAACGTCTTCTTTCATCTGTTCTTTTTCAGTAAGACCATTGTTATTTTCAAGTTCAGCTTCAAGTTCATCAGCTTCGGTTGTGTCTATTTTAATAATTTCTTCAACATCTAAATCTGATGTAGACATTAATTCTATATCTGAATCTTCAGGAATGATAATGTCAGTATTATTCATTGAATCTGTCATCATCATATCGTTTAGTTCATTGTTTTCACTAGATGAATCATCGTCTGATTTCTTATCATCTTTGAAATTATCCATAATTTCAAGAAGAGGGTTTGGTTTTTTTGTCTTATTCTTTTTAGGTTTTTCTTTAGGTTCTTCTTTTTCTTTTTTGCTCTTTGGTGGTCTTCCTGGTTTTCTTTTAGTAGTAGTTGTAGTTGTGGAGGTTGTGGGTGTTGTTTCTTTTCTATTTTTTCTTGGTCTTCCTGGTCCTCTTTTGGTTTCTTTTTCTTTTGTTTTCTTGTTTTTACTCTTTGGTGGTCTTCCTGGTCCTCGTTTTTTAGGTGGTTCTTGTTTCTCAATTATTGTTGTGTGATGTTTTGATTCTGGTTCTGGTGTTTCTTCTTTTTTAACTTTTCTTGGTCTTCCTGGTCCTCGTTTTTTAGGTATTTTTGATTTTTTTACAGTTTTAGGTTCAGTTTCTTCTATATTTTCTTCTTTTGTCACTGTTTTCTTTGTTTTAGTCTCTGATTTAATTGTTTTATGGGGTCTTCCATATCTTTTTTTTCGTTTTAGAATGCCTGCCGTTGTTTCATCCTCCTTTTATTTCTTCTTTTTGGTGATAAGTATACTGTTTCTCCCGGTTTGGCTTTTTTAAATTTGTTACTTGTTTTTATTGATATATATGGTTTTTTTGTTGATCCAAATATGTCACTGACTTTCCCAATTGCTTTTCGTTGTTTGTTGACAATTATTGAACCAAGTCGGGGTGTTTTTTTTGATGGTACAATTAGTTTGTTTGTACTTGTTATGTGACTTATTGTACCGATTTCTTTTAGCTTTGAATTATTTTTTGTCATTTTTCTTCTTTTTAGGAATTAATTATGAATATTTTAAGTATTTTGTTATATTTGGCTATTTATGTTTATGAATTGTTTAAATTAGTTTTTTTTATCTTTTTTTGGAAGTTATTGGAAGTTACTTTATTTCATGTATTCTATGGTGGCTATTTTTATTATAATATTATAATTTTCCTATATTTTTTTCTTTGATAATTATTAATTAAGTTATTTATACTTAACTATAATTCTTAATTATAACTTTAATTATTATATTATATAAATTTTTGGATACATTTATATATAATTATTTTTAACTTTCCATAATTCAAAATTTACATTTTTAAAAAATAAGTTTAGTTCATCTAAATTAGAAAATAAGGATTTTTATTATTATGATAATTTTTTATTATTATTAGAAAATTATTTTATAGAAAATAAGGATTTTCTTTAGGATTCTATAATAATTTTTTAAATTTATTATAATTTATCTAAAAAAGAATATAAATTAATAAAGTTATATTTATTAATTTATTTTTAAAATAGAATCGAGATTTTCATGATCTTTTAAAAGTCTTTTAATACATTCATTTTCAAATTTTTTAATATTATTTACTTCTTCTAAAACATCATCTATTTTGTCTTGAGGTATAATTACAACACCATCAATATCTCCAATAAGAATATCTCCAGAATGAATTGACGTGTTATTTAATCTAATTTCTGTGTCAATAATTCCTTCATTCAATGGTTTTCCTGCATTGGATTTAATGTCTTGTGAAAATACTTTATAGCCTAATTCAATAATTTCAGCAGTATCTCTTGAAGCACCATAAATAACTGTGGCTTTTATACCATATTCTTTTGCAGCTTTCGATGCCATTTCTCCCCATATTGCTTTTGAATCATCAGAACATTTAAAGAATAAAATTTCATCTTTTTCTGATTCATAAATTGCTTTTATACCAGTTCCCCAATCATTAGAATTTGTAATTACAGTTCTTATTTTACCAACTACTTTGTATTTTGGGTCTATTGGTTTGACATCTTCAATAACTCCTGAAACTCCATATAGATTTTTCATTGCATCTGATACATTATCAGTACTTGCTTTTTCTAGAATATTTTCTAAAGTTATTTTTTCTTCTTTTTTTCTATTTTGGTGTAAAATATTTTTTGGTGTTATCTTGTCTTTTGACATTTAATTCATCTCTAAAATAATACTTAATAATAAAAAAAGTTAATAAAAAAAAGGGTAGTTATGGATAAGTCACTTTAATCTTGGTGTGTTGATACTTCTTCAACTAATCTTCTACCAGCAACAACTTCATCTACACTGTGTATTGATGCTCCGTAGTTTTCTACAGATTCTTTAATTTTTTCATAGTTAAGATCAGTTCCTTCCATTGTTACTTTTACATTTTCTGTGTCTTTGTCAATTTCAATTAATGTTATGTTTACACCATCAACTCCATCAAGGCTACTTAAGTACATAGCAAATGATGGAAGTGCTGGTGAGTGTGGTTTTAGTATATCTAAAACAACCCTTATTAATGAATTTTCCATTGATATATCCTCCGATAATTATCATTAATTCGTATATAATATATCTTTTTTATTTAATTTAAATATGTTCTTAATTTAAAAATATTTTATTAATTATTTTAATTACATAAGTTAATATAACATATTTTATATAACTAATATATGTATTAATATAACGAAGTAAAAAAATGTTATTACAATACTTAAATTATATAATAATCTTTTTATTGTTATATAATATATTATTAAATATCATACTAATATTAAAATCAATAGATTTTAAAATTGATAAATATAAATGTTAAATAAATCTTTTTCATAGTCTTCAGTTATTAATTAATTAAAATAAATAAACTAAAACAAGATATAATATAAAAAAAGGCGATTAAATGACACATAAAAATGCCAAATATCATAGTGATGAAGATTATTATTATATGGTAAAAGATGAAGTTACAACAACAAAATACTTAATACACTCACAAATTAATGCTAAAGGGTTTGTAGAAAAACCAGACGTGGTAGGAGCAATCTTTGGACAGACAGAAGGGTTACTTTCTGATAGTTTAGATTTACGTGAATTACAAAAAACTGGTAGAATTGGTCGAATAAAAGTAGACATGAATAATAAATCAGGAAGAACAAAAGGAGAAGTAATTCTTCCGTCAAGTCTTGATAGAATAGAAACAACAATACTCGCAGCATCACTTGAAACAATAAACCGTGTAGGTCCGTGTGAAGCAAGTTTAAGAATTACAAAAATTGAAGATGTAAGAGCTGTTAAAAGAAAAACTATTGTAGAGAGAGCTAAAGAATTATATAAAAATATGATGGAAGATTTCACACCTGAAAGTTCAAGAATGATTGAGGAAGTTAAAGAATCAATTAGAATTCCTGAAATTATTGAATTTGGTGAAGATAAATTACCAGCTGGTCCAAACACTCCTAATTCAGATGCAATAGTGATTGTAGAAGGACGATCTGATGTATTAAACTTACTTAAATATGGTATTAAAAATACAATAGCTGTAGAGGGAGTAGATATTCCAAAAACAGTTGTTGATTTAACTAAAGAAAAAACGGTCACAGCATTTTTAGATGGTGATCGTGGAGGAGATCTTATACTCAAAGAGTTACTCCAAATTGGAGATATAGATTATGTAACAAGAGCTCCAAGAGGTCAGGAAGTAGAATATCTTGATAAAGATCAAGTAATCTATGCTTTAAAAAATAAAACATCAGTGGATAAAATAACAAGTCATGCAAATTATAATCATAACCAATATAAATACACTAACAAACATGGATACAAAGAATCAAAAATACATGAAGTAAAATCATCTCTATCAGATTATAGGGAAGATAAATCAAATATTAAACAAAAAAATCATAAAATACATTCAAAAGATACAGAAAAACAGAAAAAATATGAAAACACAAAAGAAAACACAAAAGAAGAAAAACAACAAAAAATTAATGATCAGATAAAAGAAGAAACAGTAGAAAAGTTAGAGATAAAAAAACCAAAACAAAATAAATATCAAATAATACTTGGTGAATTATCTGGAACAAATATGGGAAAACTTTTTGATTCTGATTTTAATATTATTAAAGAAGTACCAGTTGAAAAAATATATAATGAAATAAAAGCAATTGATGGTATACAAACTGTTATATTTGATGGAATAATAAGCCAAAGATTAGTTGACCTATCAAAAGAAAAGAATATTGAACAGTTAGTAGCAGTAAAGATGAGTGAAGTTGTAAAAAAACCTGAAACCATAAAAATCATAACAAAATAATCTTATTTACCAAAAATAGAAGAATAATTCTTTTTTTCTTTTCTTCTATTTTTTTAATAATTTAAATTGATTTTCATAAAAATATTAGTTTTAGATATGTATAAAAAAAACTTTCTTTATGGAACTATGAATGCATTATAAGAAATATTAATTCACAGACAGCACTGCTTAATTTATAACAAGGAGGTAATAATTTGACATCCAATTATCTTGATGAAATTGATATTGAAGAAATTATAGACGATTATATTTTAGAATTAGATATTCAAAGTTATTCATCTAATACTCTTAAAACATATAATTCAATATTAAATAACTTTGGAAGATACTTATTATCCCAAAAAAATGTTAAAAATGAACAAGCAGTACTAAGAGTTTTTAAAAAATATATTCAACATTTAAAAAGAGATCATGAAGTTTCTCAAAATTATCTTTACTTAGTAACAGTTGTTTTAAAAAAATTCTTTGCTTTTGCAGAAATTAATATTTATGATGAAATAAACACTCCTAAGAGAACAAAATCATTACCAAAATCATTAAATGAAAAAGAAGTACAAGATTTAATTCATGCACGTGATGATGATTATGATCCTGATAAATCAAATCCTGGAAATATCACACGACTTAGAAATAAAGTTATTTTAACATTATTATATTCAACAGGTTTACGAGTATCTGAATTAATAAAACTTAAAATTAAAGATATCGATGTAAAAGAAAGAACTATTCGTGTAAGAGGTAAAGGAGAAAAAGATAGGATTGTTATATTTGATGATAGTACTTTAAGACTGATTTATGAATA
>CAZHBQ010000008.1:0-41264 GCA_964530785.1 uncultured Methanobacteriaceae archaeon
TGGCTCTGGCTCTGGCGATGGCTCTGGCGATGGCTTAAAATGCTGGTGTGGGGGAAAAGTCCACTATATTGACTCTACGCCTACCCTGATTGATTCCATCCATGGTAACTACGCCAAGGGCCGAATCGTAAGAAATGATTTCACTACAGAGGATTGTTTCATAGCAAAAGCCGAAGGAAAATACTTCGCTCATGGGAAGACGCTTCAAGAAGCAATGCGTGATGCCTGTAGCAAGGCGTTTGAGGATATGCCGTTGGATGAGCGGATAGACAAATTCATGTCGGAATACCCCACGAAAGACACGGTGGTAAGAAATTCGGATTTGTTCTCATGGCATAACCGTCTTACCGGCTCATGTGAAATGGGGAGACGTTCGTTTGCCCAAGAACATGGCATTGACGTTGAGAATGGAGAAATGACGGTAACTGAGTTTGTTGAACTGACCCAAAACGCCTATGGGGGCGATGCTATAAGGCAGTTGTCTGCAAGATACAAATAAACAATCAGGAATCGGCTGTGGCTTATACCGCAGCTGATTCCATTTACATTATAAAACCTAAAGACAGAATAGCCTATATGGAAACAGGAAATATTTCACTGACTCTCAATAAAGCCAAAGAGTAGTATAGCAGCGGCATTGCAGAACTTGAAAATGCTGCATTGCAAGCTTTCACAAAAGAAGAACTTGAGGCAAATGATTTCAAGTCCATCACTACAATGGAAGATGTTTATAAAGTTTTTAACTTAGATACAACTACACAGGAATTGTTAGAATCTAGCTTAACTGAACTTTCAGAATCTGCACTTTCTATGGTCAAGGTCAATTTGATTAGACAAGCTTTAAACAAAGGCAAAGATATGCAACTCACAGAAGGCGAAGTATGGTATCCTTATGCACCATTTGTTACTGAAAATAGTAACTATTACAAAAATGAACTTGAAAATGGTACATTAAAGGAAGTAGCCAGATTTGTAGCAGATGGAAAAAATATAAGCTTCTTGGTGGCAACGCTACTTTTGGTGGTGCTAATGGCTTAGGTGGCTTCTCTTCTACCTATGGTGTAGCTAATTCTTACGCTGCTATTGGTTTTCTTGGTTGTGCCAGCAAAGAAATAGCTGAACATTTCTCTTTATACTTTGCCAAGGAAATATTCGATGCAAAATATGGAGACTATGTAAATTATACTTGGTTACAATAAAGAACAAATGAATAACATTTATTTAATTAATTTCTAAACTTATAATATTATGACTATAAAAGAATTTCTAGAAGAACTTGATGAGGAAGATCTTCAATCTGAAAAAGAACTTATATGTAAAGATGAATGGGGTACTAGTCAGGAAGTTTATGATATAGATGTTACTGATAATGAAATAATACTTCATTTTCTTTAAAATATTTTTTAATATTATGACAGTAAAAGAACTGATAGAAAAACTTCAAGATGTAACAAATGAAAATTATGATGTTAAAATAAAGGATAATTATAGTAACATTTGTGATGTCTATGATGTTGAAGAAATTGATAACACATTTATTATAAGATATTTTTATAACCAATACTAATGTGTTTAATTATGGCAAAAGTGGAAATTGAAGTTCCTGAAGGTAAGGTTCCTAAGGTAATTAAAAATAATGATAAAATTGTAATAACTTTTAAAGAAGAGTTACTTGACCGTCTAAAAGATGTAGATTCAGTTCTTGAATATATAAAGACTCTTGCAACTTCAAAAGGATGGGCTGGTGAGCTGTTGCATGAGTATAATTGCACGGTGAAAGGTTCTTATTCTGAGAAGCTGACTATATACCGTATGGTGGTTGCTGCCCTTACTAACAATAAGAAACGACATCTTACAACTGGAGAACGTTGGTATCCTGTTGTTCAGTTCTGCTATCCCAAAAATGTAAAGAATTGCTATGGTAATGAAATTATTGGCAAAATTGAGTCTGAGGGACAAGAATTCGTAGTCATGGGCGGTTACGTGGATAGCAGTGCACATACAGGTCTCGGTGGCTTCGATTCGCTTTACTATGTTTCGGCTTCCTGGGCGCGTGTCGGCTTCCGATCGGTTTCCTCCAAAAAGGTTGCAGAGCATATTTCCAAATACTTCGGTAAACTTCTCTTTGAAGTACAATATGGTGGTGTAAACTGTGATTGGAATTGGATTGAATAATAACAAGTCAAATATAATATAGTTTAAAATTTATTAAGAATATATCTAATTTCAAATTGTTTAGATATACAGGTAATCTTCTTTAACGTTTCTTGGATTACCAAATACTTGTTAATAGGTAATTGCACCTATCTTGCTATTCAGTAGACTACGTAATAAGCTTTAAATCGTAGGTGAGAATATATTCGTATTGAAAGCATAATGGCCGTAAAAATAGATACGAAAATATATAGTAAAATATATGGGTAGAAAAAACAAGTGGTTAAGGATATAGTTCAGATGGTTAGAACCATAGAGTCGCGAGTTCGAGTCTCGCTATCCTTTCTAATATAACAACAAAATAAATTTAAAAATTAAATAAATGGATAATATTGTATATGATACATTAATAATTAATCAGGATAGCAAACAATGCTTTATAGATAATCAAGATATTAATTTAACTAAAACAGAATATAATTTACTTCTTCATTTATTAGAAAATCCTAATTATGTTTATTCTAGAGATTCATTAATATCTTCTTTATGGGATAAAAATGTATCTACAAAAGCAGTAGATATTACAGTTTCTAGACTTAGAAAGAAATTAGGTAGATATAGAAGTAATTTACATAGTAGAAATGGTTTTGGATATGTGTTTAAAACTAAATAAATGAATAAAAGAACAGTAGAAATTTCTTTAGAAATATTTAAAGAATGGTTTAATAGTAATGATAAATCTTTAAGAGAGATTACAGAATCTGAACAATTTGAACGGTTGATTAAAATTTAACATTTTTTAATTTTTTAATAATTAAAAAATTAGTATATTTGTATTGTTCTCATACTAAATCTTGTAGTCCATTTTGAGTATTTTCGCAACAATCTGGGAAGGTCAGAATAAAGGGGAAAATACTATTATAGCTGCTGTGGCGAAATTGGTAGACGCAAGGGACTTTAATAATTTGAGTGAATAGGCAGAAAACTCCTATTTAGAATCTAGCTAATTCGGTGAAAGCTTTATTAAATATAGCTAAACAATAATGCTAAAAGTCAACGCCGAGCTAAATTAAAAATATTTTATTTTTATAAACGTGTAGAGAACATATACTAGAAATCTAAACTAAATTTAATAATTTAGCATGATTATGACATGTTCCGTTCGAGGAAATAGTAAATTTTACTATCTGTGGTAACACAGATCTCGAAAAAAATCCCTCGGGAATATAACTCCCATACGAGTTCGAGTCTCGTTAGCAGTACAAAATTTTTAATAATAAGCATAGGTAGTTTAATTGCTATCTATGTTTTTTTATTTTTATAATTATGAAACATTGGAAATTATTTGAAGTTGGAGATAAGGTATTAATTACACACTCCACAATAAAAGAAGACATTGGAAAAGAAGGTGTAATTACCGAACGTAGAAATTCATTTTGTAAAATTGACATAGGTAATCCTAAAATACGTAATTATACTTATTCACAATTTAAAATGATTAAATAAAATGAAATTAAAAGAACTAAAAACAAAAATTATAGATTGGTTTGACAATTTATATTTTAAAATAACTGACTTACGAGTTCGTAGATTTTGGGAAAATATAGGTCGTTGGTTTTCTTATTATAATGTTCTTCGTAAAACTTATGATTTTGATTATAGTAGTATTCTAGAAGTAGAATATCATCAAATTAAAAGAGTAAGAGATTGTATTAAATATTATCACAATCATTTATATGCTAATAGAGATATTCAGAAAATGAATCTTGCTTTACGACTTTTAGAAATTATTGCTGAAGATGGATGTTCTGAATATGTAGGAAAATCTATTGAATTTAAAGAATGTGAAGAAAAACCAGGATTATATACAATAATTGATGATCCAAATTCATATTATACACTTCCTGTATATGTAAATACTAGAAATAGTAATAGATTCTGTTCTTATAAAGATGAATATTATACTAATCCACAAACTGGAAATATGTGGAAAGATCATCTCCGTGTAGAAAAAGCATGGAAATTATATTACAAATTAAGAGAACAATGGACAAGAAGTTGGTGGGATTAAAATAAATATGAAAAGAGAAGATTATAATAACTTAATTCAAAATGTAGTAGAATTGGAATTAAAAATATTTCCTGAATTAAGGTATATTCAAGTACTTTGGAATTTGGATATTATAGATTATGTTAACGGAAGTCAATGCTTTATAGATGATAAATATTGCTCCATAATTGATAGATATTATGAAGAACCTTATGATACTGTTGTAAGAATACTTCATAAAATTGTTAAATTAATTAATGGATATTTCCCAGAAGATGCAACAACAGCAATGAAATTATTAAAAGATAATATCATTACAACATTAGAAAAATTAAATTTAGTTCATAAAACCGATAATTATAAAATATGTATAAACTAATTATACTTGCATTATCATGGATTGTTCTAATTATAATAATATTTAGCATATCATTTTATCTATTAAATATTCCTGATATTATTTGTAATATAATAGGAATAGTTTTAATTGTATTTTCAGTAGCATATAGTATAGATACAAAATGTTTTACTAAATTTATTAAAAATAAATAAAAACTTCTTATGAATATTTAATTCAGTTATTTATAAGATAGTTAAATTCCTTAATACCAACCTTAGTGCTGTGGTTAACAGCATAATTTGGAGAATATGGTAAAAGTGTAGGTTCAATTCCTACATTCTCCACTAATATTAACTTTAAATTTTATAAATTATGGTTTGTCTTATATATATTTGTATACTAATTTTTTATTTATTAGTTATTAAATCTAATGATATAGATAATCCTAACTTATTTTAAATATGATAAATGAATTAGTATATTGGGATGATGGTACTTGTAGGGCAGGTACTATAATAGGTTCTGAAGATAATTATTGGAAAATAAAAGGAATTAATGAAAAAGAATATTTAGTAGAAAAATGGCGAAGTCTAACAAAAATGTAAATGATGTGTTTATTTGTCAATGTTATAATACAGAACATCAATTAATTTTTAGTTATAATAAAGATTGGGAAAAAGTATTTGTTTCTGTTCATCTAAGTCCAGAATATAAAATTTGGAAAAGAATTTGGTTTGCAATTAAATATATGTTTGGATATAGATGCAAATATGGACATTTTGACGAATTTATTTTTAATAAAGACGATGCAGATAAATTACAAAAAGTAGTTAACTTTTTAAAAGAATAAAAGATAAATATATTAAAAGATTTTATGACTATACATTCCTTTATAAAAGGAATCTTTGGGAAATCAGAAAAGAGTATGAATTAACTTTTGTTTAAGATCCTGATGGGTATATTGATATACCTTGGCAAGGTGAAAAATCCAATCTAGAAATGGTAGCAGGCTCTGACAAACTTCTTTCTGATACTGCTAATGGAGATAACCGAGTTACATTGCAAGTTATTATTGATGAATTAAATAATTATAATGATATTAAATCAACTCGAAAAACCTCTTGCTGAAGGAGCTTCTTACATTGTTTCTAATGTTGGATTTAAGGAACGCCCTGTAACTTTGAGTGTTTTAAGAAAATATTCTTTAAGCGTATAGCATAATACATTTTTAAATCCTTATAGATATTGTTCTATAGGGATTATTCTTTAATATAAATAAAATGATAAGCTTTGTCGTTGATCCTTATTACACACAAGATTTACGAGATGATGTCATAATGAATGAAGAAAAGAAGATGTATGACTTTATTGGAAATGATCCAGTAAAGGCATTTTATTTAGGATATAATTTAGAAGAATGGTTTCCTGAATTAGAGAAAGATCAAAAATATTTATATTCTAAAGATGCTAGACATAATAAAGATGATTTAGAAAAATATCAGAATCAAATAGATTATTGGATTAAACAATATAGTAAACCTGAAGATGAAGTAAATTTATGTCAGTTAGCAGAATATGTTATGAATAATATGATTTACGATCCTGATACTGAAAAATCTGATACTATTAAGTTAGCATTCTTTTTTGGAAATCTAATACAAAAGCAATGCAAGAAGATAGAAAAGAATTAGTAATATATACGGATGGATCATTTAGTCCTTTACGTCAACAAGGAGGAATAGGAATTGTAATATTTGAAAATAACAAGAAAATACTTGAATATTCTAATATGTATAAAAGAACAAGTAATAATCAAATGGAATTAGGTGCAATTATTGTAGCATTACGTTTAATTAAAAAAGAATATGATTCTATAATAATATTTACTGACTCTCAATATTGCATAGGTTGTGCTACACTCGGTTGGCAAAGAAAAAAGAATAAGAAATTGTGGCAAGAATTTGATAATCAAATGAATAGAATATCTAAACTTTGTTCTGATATTAAATTTGAATACGTAAAAGGGCATGATAATAATAAATGGAATAATTATGTTGATAAATTAGCAGTAAAAGCAAGTCAAAGTATATAAAAAAGTTTATGAAGATATATAATATATTAGTTCCTGTTATTTTTTGTTTAATAATATTTGTTGCTATTATACTAACTTATCCAAAAATACATAATAAATCTGAAGAAATATATATAAAACATGATGAATCTTCCGAATTTTTTAATCAAACTCCCGAAGAAGGATTAAAACAAGCTCTTGAATATTATGAAATTGACTACCCTGAAATTGTATATGCACAGGCTATCCACGAAACTGGTAACTTTAAGTCTAGGCTTTGCCGTATTAATAATAATTTATTTGGGTTATATAATAGTAAAGCTGAAAGGTATTATTCATTCAATCACTGGACAAAAAGTGTAGAAATGTACAAAAACAGAATACAGAATAGATTAAAAAAGAATGAAGACTATTATGTATTTCTAGAAAGAATATGTTATGCTTCTGATTCTAATTATGTAAATACTATAAAAAGAATAGTAATAAATGAAAGTAGCAACTCTAAATGAATTAGAAGAATCAGTTTGGCAAATGTAAAAATTCTGAACATAATGTATTTACTAAAAACATGGATGATATATGACAATTGAAGAACAAGACTTTAAATTAATCCAAAGCAATTCAACATCTACTTGTTTTGATTTAGAATTACTCTCTATTGTAAATAAAGGTAAAACTAATGAAAGAACAGAATTTAAGAATGTGGGATATGGAATGACTTTGGAAAAAGCATTGCATACAATTATAATGAATAGAATTAATAATAAGTATGAAGGAAGTATAAATTTAAAAACTTTCTTAAAAGAATTTAAAGAAGAACTTAATAATCTTAAAAAATTAATTGAAAATAAATAAATTTTAGACCTTATTTTAAATAATTACCACAAACATTATTCTAAACTTAATATCTTTAAATATGGAAAATAAAGAAAGTGGATGGATTGATATTCATGACGATGATGTAATGCGAGCAAATGGTTTATGGAGACCTTATGATGTTACTCCTAGAGATCCAAGTGTTTGGACTAAAACCAATGCAGAACGTAAACTTATTAAAAAATTAAGAGGAACTTGGAAAGGTTTAGATCTTCATTTTCATAATGTTCCTCGTAAATTTATTCAAGTTCCTGGAAAACTTATTATTCAATTAAAAAAGAATAAAACATATCCTAAAACAACATATTCTATTAAATGTTGGCAAAGTGATATTCCTGAAATTCTTGCTAAGTATACAATTACTGACAAAAAAACTAAAACTTCCATAACTGCAGTAGCTAAATATAAATGGAATGGCAAAACATACAGTCCGGCCGAGCTACCGTTTTGGGGATGAAAGAGTTGAAGAAATGCCATATTTTTTGTATGAAATAAGTATTTATAAAATTACAAAAGATGGAATTGGTATTCTTAACTCTAAATTTTTAAAATCTAATAAATTATTAGAAATTAAAAAAGAAGTTATTTGTAAAAAATATAGGAATTTTCAATTAATGCAATGTATAGATTTAAGAGGAGTTCCTATTGATTTTATTATAGATAATAATCTTTCTTTATATGAACCATTTAAAAAGAAAAAGCAAAATGAAAGAACGCATAGAAGTAAGAAATGATTCATTTGTAGATTACAAAGGAATTGAACATCATTTCACAATTGTAGCAATTAGTAAAGAACTTCCTAAAAAAACAAATGACTTTGATGATTTACAAAGTTTTGAAGGAGATGAAAAAGTCTATTATGAAGTAAATGAATATGTTGATGATTATGGAACTACTAACTATTTGGGTAATGTATGTAAAGTACTATGTCTTGGTTTAGCTATCTGTAATCCTGTTGATATATTTAATGAAGAAATAGGAAAATTTAAAGCAATTGCCAGAGCTAGAAATAATAACCCTGTTCTTTATTCTACTAATCCCGGAACTATTAATAGTAAAGTTGTAAATGCACTTCTTGAACAAGAAGCAGAGTTCTTTAAGAATAATCCTTCAAAGTTTATCAAAGGATATGATGAATCTAAAAAAGCTTATGAACTTAAAGTCAAAAGAATGGAAATGGTTAAAGAATTTTCAGATTTTGAACTAAGTGTTGCTGTTGCTTTAGAAGATAATCCAAATTCTCTTGACAAAGTTAAAGAGTATTTAAAATATAAGAGTAATGTCAAAAACAGCTAAAATTATATTAATTTTAGTAGTTTTGTATCTTATTTGGTTTTGTTTTTATTTAAATAGACCTCAAAAAAATATAGATTCTGAAGAACTCATTGAACAAATGGATTCTTTAGAATCTAAATCTGTTATATTTCAATATAAAAATGATAGTATAGATCAGGTTATAGATACTATCTATATTACTTTAAAAGAAAATAATGAACGTTATGAAAAGAATAGTAATGTTATTATTAACAATTCTGTTAACGAGGATTATGTGTTTTTCTCAGACTACATCAACAGAAATAAAGCAAGATTCGATAGTATTTATAACATCCGAACAGTTAAAGTATACTAATCTTATATTTGTTGAACATGAAAAACTTCTTATTGAAAATGACCTTTTAAATACTCAAATTTATAATTTGGAATGTAAAATTGAAAATTATAAAGAATTAGATACAATAAGAGTTGAACAAATTCAAAAATATAAAAGTGTAAATAATATTTATTTTAAACAAATACAAGATTTAAATAAAAACATATCCAGCAAGAATAAAACTATTTTAGGATTAGAAATAGGAGGAGTTACAGTAACTGTAGGGCTACTATTATTTATACTATTAAAATGAATAAAATAGTAAAAGATGATTATGGTGTTAAGTTAAAATTTCCTGAAAGATCTTGTAATCTATGTAAAAAATATCCATGTTTTGACGGAATAGAAAACGCATCTTGTGATTATGCAAAATATGGTTGTAATTACTGGTCTAACAAGTAATGGTGTCTTTATGCAAATTGGTTGCAAAACAAATTGACTGTTTTGGATATATAACGTATGTATTTGAAAATTTAGAAGAATATATGATTAAAGAAACTAAATACATAATGTGTATACGTTATCCAAACTGGGAGCATAAAGACCTAGAATTAGAAGAAGTAGGTTATTTACAATTTGAAGAAATTAGAGCAGGTATCGATAAATGGTTTGATGGTGAAAAAATGATTCCTTATCGGTATAATGCTATTCAATTTATTAAATTTGTAGATAAACCAGAAGAAAAAGATTATAAATATGTTATGTAGATATACTTAAAAATAAAATTAAATATGAAAATTAGAACATGAATAATATTAAGGATGCTTTGACTGCAGCTATTGAGGCTAAGAATAATGATGTAAAATCTTTTGTTTGGAAACTTGCTAGAAATAAAGAAACAGGTGAACAACAAGAAATTAAATTAATTGATGCTTCTGAAGAGCAATTAAATCAATTTTATAATCATTGTATATCAATGCTTTATAGTACAGATAAGCTTAATCCTGGAAGATATACTTTGCTCAATATAATTAAAGAGCAACGTGATAAATGTAATACAGAAATATTTCTTCGTAAACTAGAGAAAGGCTCTATTTGTGCAGATGGTAAGAGTTATCCAAGATATTTATATCTTCAAGATTTAAGAACATTTATTGATGCTAATAAAGATCAATTTCCTACTAAAGAATTGAAGAACATTTCTATTGCAACAATTACTCCTGGAATTCCAAGGGAATTTGAAAGAATTAGTATTGAAAGAGTAATCTCAGCTTGTCTCGATGGACTCGGGTATTTTGATAATAAGCATATTACTTTTAGTTTCATTCTAAACCTTGGTGTATACCTTACTCCTGAAGAAATGCGAGAGTTTACTGAAAAGGATAAAGATGGAAAGACTAGAAGTAGGTTGGATGTTGTTAAAGAACGTCTTAACATTAATTCTGAAGTCTATCTCAAAGTAAAACCTTCTGGCCTTAATTATACTGAACTTCGTGCTATGGTGGGCCTTAGAGCAAAGAAATATTCTGAACTTACAACAGATCAACTTGTAACTCTTCGCAATAAAGTACTATTTAAACTTGAAAATGAAGTTAAAGAACATATTGAAAGCTGGGAAGAGAGAATACGTCAAATTAAATTGGCAGCTGAAGCTAAGGGATTTACTCTTGGTTGATATACCTATAGACAACTATGCTGCGCTATTATATATTATAAGTAATTATGCAGCAAACTGAAAAATCATCTAGAGATATAAGACAAGAACAATGTGTTAAAAACTGGTTAAACGCTAAAGGTTGTGCAACAATAGTTGGTGCCACAGGATTTGGTAAAACGAGATGTGCTTTAATTATTTTGCGTAATCTAATAGAACGAAAACCAGATATAAGAGCTTTAATTGTAGTTCCTACACTTGTTTTGAAAGAACAATGGGCTAAGCAAATTGATGAACTTGGATTTTCATTAAATTGTGATATTCAGGTTATTAATACAGTAATAACAAAAGACTGGAATACAAATCTATTAATAATTGATGAAATTCATTCAGTTTTAGCAACTACCTTTATACAAGTATTTGAAAGAGTTACTTACAATTATGTTTTAGGTCTCACAGCAACTTTTGAACGTCTTGACGGTAGGCATGAAATATGTAATAAATATTGTCCTGTTTGTGATACTGTTTCTATCACAGAATGTATAATAAATGGTTGGGTTTCTCCTTATAAAGAATATCTTGTTTTAATTGATGTTGATAATATTGAACAATATAATAAACTAAATAAAGAATTTACTGAATGTTATGAATATTTTGATTTTAATTATGATCAAATTATGAAATGCATTGGTAAATTTGGACATATTGAATGTGCTAATCTTAGAGATATAAAATGCCCTAACGGAACAGAAGAACAACGTAAATCTGTATTTAAAAATATTAAGTATAAATCTCAAAGATTTATGCAATTAATGCAATTCAGAAAAGGTTTTATTAATAATCATCCTAAAAAAATAGAAATAGCTAGAAAAATAATAGAAAACAGACCATTTTCTAAAATTATTACTTTTTCTAATAGTATTAAAATGGCTGAATCTATTGGTATGGGAGGTAAAGTTTATTCTGGAAAAGATTCTAAGAAGAAAAGTCGTACTACATTAGAAGAATTTAATCAAACTGATACTGGAATATTGCATACTATAAAGAAATGCGACGCAGGTTAAATTAACATATTTTAACAGTATTAATTTTGGATTGTTTTAAAAATAGTTTATATTTGAGTATAATAACTTAAATTAATAAACTATGAGAAAATATTTTTTATACTCGTTAAATGATCCAAAAACTAATACTCCTAAGTATATCGGAGTATCTAATAACCCTGAAAGAAGATTTACAGAACATCTAGAAGATAACAGCATTACTAAAAAAACAAAATGGATTAATTCATTAAAAGATGGGGGTTTTATTCCAATTTTAAACATCTTAAAAGATACCAGTAATATTAGAGAAGTTTTAAATTGGGAAATAGAAACTATAAAAGAATATAAGGAAATTTATAATTTAGTTAATACTACTTCCGGTGGAGAATATTATGGGATAGGAACTCCTATCCAAGTATTTGATATGGAAGGTAATTATTTAGATAGTTATACATCTATGATTGAATATACTGAGTTATATAATTTACCTGAAAATGCTGTTAGTGGAATTAGTAGTGTTTGTTTAAGAAAACGAAATTATGCCTATAATAGAATATTCCGTTATTTAAACGATACTGTTACTTCAGATGATTTAAATAAATTAAATAAATCATTATTAAATAATACTTATAAACATTTTTTTATTTTTTCTTTATCTGGGAAATTACTTGGAGAATTTGAGACAATTCAAGAAGCAGTAAATGCTGGATTTGGAACTAGAAGTGGAATTTCAATGGTTTTAAAAGGAAATGATAGATATTCTTATAAAGGAAATATCTTATGTTATTCTAAAGAAGAATTTGAATCAAAACTTCAAAAATATTTAAAAAGTAAAAGTAAAGGAAAATTAGAAAATGGAATTAGTAAATATGATTTAGAAGGAAATTATTTAGATACTTATTATTCAATAACAGATGCTGTTAAATCAACAAATAATTCAAATCATTCTTTAATAAAAGATTGTTGTGAAGGCAAATATAAACAAGCTTTTGGATTCCAATGGAAATATGGTACTTCTAAAGAAAATATTGGAAAATATATAAAAACATATAATAGTTCTAATAGAGTTAAAAAAGTACAACAATTTGATTTACAAAATAATCTTATTAAAGAATGGGATAGTGCTCAAGATGCTGCTAATTATTTAAATAAATCAGCAAATTCTATACGAGCATGTGCTAATGGAAGTAAAAAAACAGCATATGGATATATATGGAAATATGTATGAAGGCCGTGTAATTAAGTAATTAATTATATTATAACACCTGAATATCATCGGAAGCTAAGTCAAGAAATTGATATGCTAACTTGATGAGGCATAGGCTATAAGTAGCTTTGGTAAGAGAACCATGTTAGTAGTTAATAGTGGAATAATAACTATTTATAGATTTCAGCCCTAGAGACTAGATGCAGGTGTATCCTATATTTATAGGATAAAGACATAGTCCAGACCACAAACAAAAATGGCTAGGAAACTAGTAGTGGTATGCTCGATGTACCTGGTTTATCAGTAGGTATAATCATTGGAACAGATAGTTCTAAGATTAAATCTGCACAAAGATTAGGTAGAGTAATACGAAAAGAAGGCAATAAACAAGCAGAAGTATTTTATATTGTCATAAACAACACAGTTGAGACAAAGTGGTTTGTTAAGTTAATATAGTATTTTGGAAGTATGAATTTTTTGTTTATATTTACATAGTTAAAAACATAGTAAAAAATATTTAATTATGAAAACATTAAACAAAAAATTAATTAAAAAGTCAGGAATTTATATTATTTCTAATTTAGAATCTGGAAAAAGATATATCGGATCTAGTAATAATTTATATAATAGATTATATCAACACTTTAAAGAATTAGAAAATAATGTTCATGCTAATCAACATTTCCAAAATGCTTGGAATAAATATGGAGAAGATGCTTTTGAATATAGTATTTTAGAATATTGCGATGAAGAAATTCGGTTAGAACGAGAAAAATATTACATTGATACAATAGTTCCAGAATATAATGTAAATGGAATAAATTGTAATAGTATTTTAAATCATTCTGAAGAAACTAAGCAAAAAATTTCACAATCAATTAAAAAAGCATATAAATCAGGAAAATTAAAAGAAAGAATTGAAAATTCTTATCAACATTCTTATGATTGTTATGTATATTCTATTAAAGATTGGAAATTAATTAAATATTGTAAATCTTTAGCAGAAGCTAGTGTATTAATGGGACAAAACAGATTTGATTTACGATTAGATTATATTGGAAACAGAATATTTAATAAACAATATGTAGTTTTAAAAGAATTAATAACTGATTCCGTTGATTTAAAAAATAAAATATGTCCTATAGCTTTCAAATATGCTTCTAAAAATTTTAAAGAAGATAAATATTTAATATGTGAAATAAATAATCAGAGATATTATTTTAGAACTATTCAAAATTTAGTTGATTTTATTAAATGTTCTTCCAAATCTACAATTAGTAAACATTTAGACGCAACTATAAACAATCCTTATATTGTAAAAAATACTAATATTAAAATTTATTGGAGTTTTATATTTATTCCATATACTAAAGCCGTTCCAACTGAGGAATCGTTGGAATTATTATCGGGCAATATCGGCGAAACTCCTGAAATGGACAACACCGAGATAAATTCAGAAATTAAAGAATCTGAATCATCGTACAGCGTAGATGGTGAACCTCTTAATTGAGAATATAATCCATCCAAGAGTGTCCGACATCCCAACTGAAATAAGTGGATGAAAATGTACGCGGGACTGGCAGATGATTAAATCTGTATAATGGAGGTAACTCCCAGAAGTTAGGATAAAAAGCCTAACGATAACATAATCGTTGCTGACAGTCATAAAAACCAACCTTATACAATAATTGATGAAGAAGGATTGAATGATGTTCTTGCTGGAAGAGAACCGAAACCTTATAGAAAAAATATTAAAAATTTCACATTTAAGTATTAAATAACTATGGTTGCAGATCGTTATTTAGAATATTTTGCATTAGATTCAATATTACAGGGTTATATGTGTTCTAGCAGTATGACTTTAAATTCTAAAGATAAGGAAGTATGGCTAGCAAACGGAAGTACTATTGATATTGATTTAAATGCTATGAAAAATAGAATGACAAAGATTCAACTTGAAATATTAGAACCTTATGTAATTAATAAATCTGGAAACAGTAAATAAATAATTGCAGTTAAAGATAAAAATGTTATAAACATTTTGTTTTTAATTGCTTGAAAAATTTAACACTTAACTTAGAGGAAGAGATTACAATTCTCGATAAATATAGACTAACCCCTACTGAACTAAGATTTATTCAAATATTACTACTATTACAAGATGAAAATAATGAAGAATTATTTAGCAGATTTATAAAATCTTTAAAAGCAGCAGGAGTTAGTCCTCGAGATGTAATAATTTCTCTTCAAGAAAAAGAAGTTATTTTAAAGAGTTATAAAGTTCCTAAATCTGGAGAATCTTTTGATCCATTTGAAATTCCTATTAATAAGAACTTTATAAAAAATATTTATAAATGTTCGTTTGAACTTGGAAAGGAATTATTTGAAGTATATCCTCAATTTACTACAATTAATGGGAATTTAGTTCCTATTCGTACAGTAGCTAGACATTTTGATTCTTTAGAAGATTGTTATTTTAAATATGGTAAAGCTATTGGATATAACCCTAAGATTCATAATGAGATAATTAATTTAGTTAAATGGAGTAAAAATCATGATATTATATCATGTTCTTTATCTAGCTTTGTAATAAATAGAGGATGGTTAGATCTTAAAACAATGAAAGAAGATGGGAGAATTGCAAACATAAATTACGATGCTATAAAAATGTTATGATTGCAGAATCACTACTTAATCAAATTACTATAGGAAGAGAAGGTAAGAACTGGGGATTTAGTCTTGGTTTACCTAAACTAGAAAGTATTATTGATGGAGTAACTAAAAGTACCTATACTTTAATTATGTCTCCTAGTGGGGTTGGTAAAACTAGTCTAGCTCTTTACAGTTTTATTTATAAACCTATCTGTGAGAACATTGATAATCCTAATTTCAAGGTTACTTACTTTTCATTAGAAATTAGTGGAGAACTTTTATTTGCCAAGTTATTAAGTCTTCATATATTTAATACTTATGGAATAGAACTTTCTACTAAAGAATTGCTATCTCGTAAGAAAGAATACAAATTAAGTGATGAATATTATAGTATAGTAAAAGAAAGTTTTGAATGGTTAAAAAAGGTAGAAAATATAATTACTGTATATGATAAAGGATTAAACTCTGATATATTATATACTGTATTAATGAAAGATCTTGAAAAGACAGGTACTTTCTCTGAAACTTTAGGTAGAAAGATTTATATTCCTAATAATGATGATGTAATTCATCTGGTTGTTATAGATCATTTATCTCTAGTAAGGGCTTCTAAAGGAAGAACATTAAAAGAAGAAATGGATCTTATATCTGCTTATTTAGTTACCCTTCGTAATATGTGTAAAATAAGTCCACTTATAATAATGCAGGTTAATAGAAACTCTACTGGGATGGATCGTAGAAAAGAAGGAATGAGCAATATTACTCTCAATGATATAACCATTAATTTAATTTCATATTATATGTAACTTTATTTTGTCGTTTCATAAAATATATTTATATTTAAATATTAGCTAATATAAAAATATTATTTTATGAAAATTACAAAAGAACAATTTTTAGAATACTATGAACAAGGTTTTAAAGATTCAGAAATAGCTCGTATGAGTGGAGATTCTGAATCTGTTATTAATGTATTAAGAAAAAAATTAGGTTTACCTCCTAATGGTAGAAAAGTTATTTCTGATGAAGAATTTTTAGATCTTTATTATAAAGGTAAAACTGATACAGAAATTTCTGACATCACTGGGTGTTCTACATCTCAAGTTAGAAGAAGAAGAGACAAGTATAATTTAAAAAAGAATATTAAGCAAACTATATTAACTCAATGTTTCTATGAATTGTATAGTGAGGGTTATAACGATATAGAAATTTCAGAAATTACTGGATTTTCTAAATCACGTGTGCAAGCATATAGAGCAAATCTAGGTCTTCCTCCTGTTGAGAAAAATTCTATAGATTTAAATAGAGTTAAAGAATTAGTTGAATCTGGAAAAACTGATAAAGAAATTGGAGAAATTTTAAATTATAGTGCTAATTATATAAAAGTCTGTAGAACTAAATTTCTAAATATTAAAATTGCCGAACATAAACCAAATTCCTATAAATATGAAGGAAATGAATTACAAGTTTTATTAGGCTCTTTATTAGGAGATGGGCATCTTTCTAAAAAATATAAAAATGGAGGAACTATATTACAAATATCTCATTGTATGAAGCAGAAAGAGTATATTGAATATAAATAGCAAATATTAAAAAATAATTGTTCCGAAGTTAAATTATATACTTGTTATGATGAAAGAAGAAAAAATCCAGAATATTCTCAATATTCTATATATACATTCTCATCTACTGATTTAAATACTTATTATTATAATTGGTATAAACCTAATAAACAAATCTTTAAAGAAGATTTATATAAATTAGAACCTTTAGGTTTGGCTATTTGGTATATGGATGATGGATATAAGTGTAAACCTTATGGGGGATGTATGTTATGTACAAATTGTTTTACAAGAGATGAACTAAAAATGATTCAACAAATGTTAAAAGAAAAATTTGACATAAATGCAACAATTAATTGTGAATCAAGTAATTTAGTTTATATTCCTTCTAAAGAATTTCCCAAATTTAAATCTTTAATAGAACCTTACATAGTGCCGTGTATGAAATATAAAATAGAATAAGTGTCATTGTAAAACTCCGTTAAACGGGGAAACCCCAGAAATGGATGATCCCGTGCTAAACCCTCTGGTAACAGAGGAAAATGCCTAACGACTAGAGGTGATGCCTGATAGATAATATTTATGGCTATAAAATCCTCCACGAAAGCGGGGCACTGTTCTCTAGTTTAGAGAATTAAAGATATAGTCTGAACTATATAGTAATATATAGAAGTAAAGGATAAAAAGCCTTTACGATAACAATGTTGGCAAAGGACTCAGGTAGTCCTATTCAAGATAGTGAAATTGTAATCTCATTGTTCAGTCCTCATAGAGAAAAACTTGCTATTTATAGAGGATATGATATAAAACAACTAGAAAATAGATTTAGGGTAATAACTGTTTTGAAGAATAGATATGGTGAATCTGATATAGAAATTGGATGTGCATTCTATGGTAAAACAGGAGTATTTGCAGAACTGCCTAAACCTGATGAGATTTATGATTATAAAAAATATAATACTCCAGATTGGATATTAAATAAAAAAGATTCAAATGACACAGAAATTAAAGATGAGGTTAAACAAAATTTTAATTTTACATTATAAATGGCAGCTGAGACAATTCTAGTATTAGGTGAGAGTGGGCATGGTAAAAGTACAAGTCTTAGAAATCTTAATCCTTCAGAAACTTTTATCATTAGCACAACTTCTAAACCTCTTCCTTGGAAAGGATGGAAGAAACAGTATGTTAAATGGGATCCTAAATCTAATCCAGAAGGTAATTGGTATCAAACTTTTAAATCTTCTAATATTATTACTATTATAAAATATATAAATAATAAAAGACCAGAAATAAAGAACATTATTATTGATGATATTCAATATACGATGGCCTTTGAGTTTATGGATAGACGTTCTGAAAAATCTTACGATAAATTTAATGACATCGGTGGCGATTTTACTGATCTTTTAAGAGTTGCTGATAGTATAAGGGATGATATTAAACTTATCTTTACAGCACATAGTGAAAATATAGGTGATAATATGAACCCTCACTGGAGTCTCAAAACAATTGGTAAAATGGTTAATGAGAAAATTACACCAGAAGGTTTATTTACTTATGTATTTTATGCAATGGTACAAGAAGGAACAGAAGGAATGGAGTATAAGTTCTTAACAAATACTGATGGTGAACATGTAGCTAAAACTCCAATGGGAATGTTTGAAGAAAAATTGATTGATAATGATCTTGCTGAAATTATTAAAACAATTGATAAATATAACGAAGGAGAATAATGAAACTGAAGTTTGAACTTATAATTGATACTGCTACAGGAGAGTTTTCATTTGTAAATACAGAAACAGGTGAAGCTCAGGTAGGTAAAAGAGTTACTAGAAAGAAATCAGATGATAATTCTACTCCAACACTTATTCTTGATGATAACAAATATTTTCTAAACAATGCTGCTTTGGATCTAATGGATATAGAACCAGGTGAGAAACTTGATATTAAATATGAAAAATCAGGAAAAGGATTTATTCCAGTTATTGCTTCCGATACAATATGGGAAACTAATGGAGGTAATAAACTTTGTAAAAATTTAAGTGTTGCTTGTAGGGGTTCTAAGCATCAAGAACTTTCTAAATATGGTACTACATTTACTTTAATTCCACATAATGAAAAACCAGGAAGATTTATTCTTGACAATGGAAATAGTATTGAAGAACAAGAAAATGAATTAGAAGATGAATTAGTAAATATAATAAAGGAGAATAATATTGAAGAACCAGAAGATAAATTAGAAGACGATATTCAAAGTCTTATAGATACAACAGATGATGTAGTAGAAGTAAAATCTTCAATGTTTAAATTTTAAAATATAATGA
The DNA here is from genome assembly GCA_964530785.1 of uncultured Methanobacteriaceae archaeon. Classification (GTDB taxonomy): domain Archaea; phylum Methanobacteriota; class Methanobacteria; order Methanobacteriales; family Methanobacteriaceae; genus Methanosphaera. The sequence continues at coordinate 19,528 of CAZHBQ010000008.1, forward strand.
CTATGTTAAATTTCGGATCACTTCAAAATGTACAACCTGCTAATACAATTTCCTATCTCAAAGCATATGACATTCATCAAAATGTAGTAATTAAGAGTGTTGAAATTAAAGAAGGAACATCAGAAAACGGAAATGATTGGAAATCTTTGAATATTACTTTTGGTAATGATGGAGGTATTTATAATCATAGTATTTTCTGGATTACTTCTGATAAGGATTTTGAGCGTAAGGTTTTAGACATGCCTAATGGTGGTAAAAAAGAACTTCCCAGTAATTGGGAACGTACTCGTGACGTAATGGCTGCAATTGGGTATACTTATTTTCCAGATACATTTAAAAAGATCCAAAGTATTGCTTCTAAAGCTAAAACCTTTGATGATATTGTAAGTGTGTTTAAGAAGGCTTTGGAAGCTAATATTGGAAAGAATCCTACTAGTATGAAATTGGTAGGACGTAATTCTAATGGTAGAGTTTATGCTACACTTCCTAACTGTACTGGTATTGCACAAGCTAAAGATGAAAAGAAAGCTGCTGCAAATGGTGTAGAAGTTGGAGAATGGTATACTTGGATGATTAATCCATTTGGCAACAATCTTTCATTTAGTGATTATGAAAAACAGAAAGCTGATGAATATCATAATGCTAAACCTACTCCTGTAGATAATAGCAATGTTATTACCGATTCTGTTAATAATTTTGAAACTAATAAATCTGAGGAGAATATTGATTTTGATGATCTCCTTGGATCACTTTAAATAAATTTTAATTTTGGGTTCTGATAATTTTTTATTATATTTAAATAGTGATTAAAAACCAATTAGTAACATTTAATAAAACTATTTTAAATATGGCTAAAAAATTATCAGAATCTGAAGTTATTAAAAGAATTGAAGAAAAATTTCCTGGAAAGTTTGATTTAGTGAATTTAAATTTATTAATTCTGCAACTAAAATAACTCTAATTTGTAAAGATTGTGGAGAATATGTAATTACTACATTTCAAACATTAATGAAAGGAGTATATGGATGTAAGAATTGTTATTTAAAATCTAAACCTAAAAAGCAAGATGAAATAATTGAAAAATTTAAACAAATTTACGGAGAAGATAGATTTGATTTTTCTAAATTTGTTTATAAAGATGCTAAAACAAAAGTTACATTAATATGTAATATATGCGGATCTGAATTTGAAGTACTTCCCGCAGATATTTTAAGAGCAAAAGGGGTTAAAGAACCTTGTAGAAATTGTTTAAAAAAATCATTATGTAAAACCTAGGAAACTTTTGAAAAAGAAATTTTAAATAAGTTTGGAAATAAATTTGACTTATCAAAAGTAGTTTATAAAAATGCTAAAACTCCAATAATTTTAATTTGTAATGATTGTGGAACTGAATTTGAAATAACCCCTGATTCTATTTTAAATTCTGAATTTGGATGTCCTACTTGTGCTTTAAAAGCAAGAGCTGATAAAAGAAGAAAAACAACAGAACAATTTATTGAAGAAGCAAGAAAAGTTCACGGAGATAAATACGATTATTCTATTACAGAATATTTTGGATGTAATACACCTGTAGAAATAATTTGTAAAAAACACGGAGTTTTTAAACAATTACCAAGTGATCATTTATCAGGACATAATTGTCCTAAATGTAAAACATCTATTGGGGAACTTTTTATAGAAAAATGTTTAGAAGATATGAATATAGATTATACTTCTCAATATTGGATAAAACACCCTGATTTTAAACGTGGCATTTTTGTTGATTTTAGTATTAATTATAATGATAAACTATATTTAATAGAATATAATGGTATTCAACATTATAAACCAATTGAATATTTTGGAGGAGAAGATAAATTTTATAATTATCAAATTCCTAGAGATAATGCTTTAAAACAACATTGTTCTGAAAATAATATACCTTTACTGATAATAAAATATAATCTAAAAAATGAAGAAGTTGAAAAATTAATAAAAAATTTTTTAATAGAAAATGGAATTCGATTTTCAGAATGAAATTAGATTAACTAAAGATTTTATATTATCTAAGGTTTCTGAAGAGCAAATAATGTATTTTTATTTGAAAATTCCTATAAATAGTAAAAAATTATTTAAAAGTCCTTTAAGAGCAGATAAGCACAATACATGTAGTTTATATAAAAATTCTAAAGGAACTTTGTACTTTAAAGATTTTGCTACTTCAGAACATTTAGATGTATTTAATTTTGTAATGACATTATTTAACTGTGATTATTTCACAGCTTTAAAGATTATCGCTAATGATTTTGGAATAATAAAAGATTCTTCATTAAATAAAAATAAAGGTAAAGTTATATCAAAAGATTTTAAAATAGATGAAAAAGAGTTTTCTAAAATTCAAATAGAAGCTCAAGATTTTTCAGATTTAGAATTAAAATGGTGGGCTAAGTATGGAATAACTTTAGATATTTTAAAAAAATATAATGTTTATTCTTGTAAACATGTATTCTTAAATGATCAATTAATAGCTAAATCTCAACAACATTGTCCTATATTTGGTTACTATGGTAAGAAATATCAAGGAAATGAGTTGTGGAGGATATATTTTCCTAAAAATAAAAATTGTAAGTTTATAGGTAATTGGCCTTCTAAGAAAATACAAGGTTTAGATTATATTCCTAAATCTGGAAAATTACTGTGCATAACGAAGTCATTAAAAGACTGCATGACGTTATATTCTTTAGGAATACCTGCTATTGCTCCAAACTCAGAGACTCAATTTATTTCTGAATCTGTTCTTAATGATTTAAAGAATAGATTTAAATATATTGTAGTATTATTTGATACAGATCAGACAGGAATTTCTTTTATGAATAAGATTAAAAAGCAACATCCAGAGCTTATTTATACTTGGATTCCTAGGAAATATGGAGCAAAAGATATTAGTGATTATTATAAAGAAAATGGTAAGAATAAAACATTAAATTTAATTAAAGAATTTTTATTATGGCTAAAAAATAGAGAGAACTTGACCTTAGTGTAATAATTACATATAAAGATGGTAAAGTTGAAACTTATCCTGATTTAGTTTCAGCATCAGAAGCATCTGGTTTATCTGAAGCAGCTATTAAAATTAGATGTAATAAAGGTAGACAAGGTTCTATTAATAAAAAGGATAAAATTAATTGTAAGTGGGTAGATGATACTACTTTTAGATCATATCAAAGTAAAAAATCCCGTGCAAAGGGTAGTAAATTTGAAGCTGATATAGTTCATAAACTTCAAGAACTTGGATATGATGTATGTAGAAGTGCTTCAGAAAGTAAAAAATTAGACGATAATAAGGTAGATATTGCAGGAAACTGTCCTTTTGCAATACAAGCAAAAAATACTCAAAATTTACCTAATTATTTTACTATTAGAGAAGCTTGTTCTGATTCAAGACCACTTGCTTTACTCTGGAAAAAGGTTGGAGAAGAGAATAGTATAAGTGATGGAACACTTGCTATAATTCCAATTGAATATTTTTATGAATTACTAAAATTTTATAGACAATCTAAATAATTAGATTGTCTATTTTTATTTATATTATGAATTTACTTAAAATTAAGATTCAATCTCAATCAGATTTAATAACAAATTCTAGTTCTGAATTATTTCAATTAAAGACACGTGATTCAGTTGAACAAGTAAATAAAATTTTAAATCAAATTACTGAAGGATTCATGTATCCTGTTTTATTTTCTTATGAAGAATATGAGAAGACTATAAACGAATATTCTGAATTACAAAACGCTTTTACAGTTGATAATTATGAAGAAGTGAATGAGAAATTTGATGAATTTCATAAAAAATATCCTAATTTTAATGTTTATTATGTTGTTAAAGGATGGTTTTTTGATGAAAATGATCCGGAAAATGTAATGGAAATCTATAAGTATTATTTGTGTAATTATAATACTTTTCATAGAAAACAGAAATTAGATAAAATTCAAAAAGAATTTCGCGAATTTGTTTTTAAAAATAAATATATATTAGAAGAAGAAAAATTTTATAATAATTATACATATCCTGAAGTTATTAGCAACGAAGGTGTTATTGAATTTATAAAATCTCATAAATTACCACCTGTAACAGATTTATTGAAAGATTATTCATTTTACTATGGAAATGTAAAAGATTTAGATGGAAGTATTTTGGTGCTTAGTAAGGGAGAAAATAGTATTCCTTATGAAACATGGAATGAAATTAGAGAAATTTTTAGAGGAACTGTAAATTATCATTTAGGATGAAAATTATATTAAGTATTCAATCTATTTCTGACTTAATTACTAATTCAAGTTCAGAATTATTTTGTAGGATAGAAGGTAATGATATTGAAAAAATTTATAAATTACTAGATCCTATATTTGGATGGTATCAGGAATATGAAGTTGACCCAGTAATAGAATTAAGAGAAAAAGAAAACATTGATGAAGAATATCTTGATGATTATAAGGATTATCCTGATAAATGGATTGAAATTGATATGCCTTATAGGTTAGATAATCAACTTACTTTTTATAAAGCAGGTTTTAAAGCTATTCTTGATAAATTTTTCAAAAATCAATATAAAATAATATACAATGAAGATTAAAATACAATCTATTTCAGATCTTATCACAAATAGTTCTTCAGAAATATTTACTATTTATACTAAAAAAGAAATTGAAATTCTTAAAGAAATGATTAGCAAAATATTTGAAGAAGATTTCGATAACTTATTCTTTATAAAATATGATATATCTGAAGATTATTTAGATGAATATTCTTCTTGTGATAATCAAAAACAATCTTATGAAGATTGGGCACTTGAACGGAATGAAAACTTGGATTATGATGAAATTCCTTTAGTAAGTGATATTTGGATTAAAGCTAAAAATCCTCAAAATGATGATAAAGCAAAAGCTTTAAATGTAATATTAAATTTATTTGGTAGAGAACTTATTGATTGTTAATATGAAAGACTTTAAACACTTTGGTGTAAAAAAACGTGAGTTTCCAGATTATAATTACAATTCAATTTGGTTTAATCTTAAAACCATTAGACTTGGAGAAGGTCAATCCAAAGAATTACCTCCTGAGTATAGCGAGTTCTATGACATCGGAGTAAATACACGTTGTAATGCTGAATGCCAATTTTGCTATGTGTCTGCATCATCAAAAGGAGAAGATTATGAAGGTATTTGTGAAACATGGAAAAAGTGGATGAATCTCTATTATGAAAAAAAAGAGAATGGAATAATATATACTAACAAACCGTACCAGATAGCAATTGGTGAATAAATCAAATTTATAAAATATTTATTAAGATTTTTTAACTTTTAATTTTTTTAAAGTAATTTTAAAGTTCCGAAAATAGTTCGTATATTTGTATTATAAAATAAATAATAAAATTATAATACAAATGAAAAAATCAGAATTAACTAACGTATGGGGAATATATAAAATTTCAAATATTATAAATGGGAAATTTTATATTGGGTCTTCTGTGAATTTAAGAAAAAGATTATACGAACATTTTAGAGAACTAGAACTGGGAATACATCCTAATAAATATCTTCAAAATTCATGGATAAAATATGGAAAAGAGGGATTTAAATTTTCAATTCTAGAAAAAGTTGATAATATTACAAATGAAGAATTAAGAGATTTAGAAACAAAATATATTCAAGAAACAAAATGTTATTTACCAGAAATAGGATATAATATGATTCCTGGAGGAATTGGAACTTGTGGAGTTCCGTGTTCTGAAGAAAAGAAAAGAAAAATTTCAGAATCTAATAAAGGAAAAACTGCATGGAATAAAGGTAAACCTATGTCTGATGAACAAAAAACATTATTAAAGAATATAAATATAGATAAACGAGGAAAACCTATTGATATTTACACATTAGAAGGAGAGTTTATTGAAACTTTAAATTCAGTAAATTCTGTTGTTGAAAAATATAAAGTTGCGAAAAATACTATAACTAATATATGTAAAGGTAGGAGAAATGGTAATAAATGGATATTTAAATATCATGATCAAGAAAACGAAATAATAGAAACGAAAGTATATACTAAAAATAAGACTTGTGATTCTAAAATTTTTTGTATTTATGATCTTAATAATACACTTCTTACTAAAGTTAAATATAAAAAAGATGTAGTTTTTTATTTAACTAATTCTACTAAACGCAATGGTAATATTGAACGAAAGCTTAAAGATTGTGTAGAAAATAATATTTCTGTTTGTTTATATAATAAATATATAATTAAATTTGAAAACGCCCTTAATAATAGTAATATTATTAATGAATCGCGCCAACTCGATGAGGATGTAATCGAGGGTATTGATAACAATGCTAACGGTGAAGCCTAAATCTTTAAAAAGACATGGTAATACCGTGCTAACTACAAAGGTAATATGTTGTAGTAGTGTAACGAGTATGGATGAAACTCTATAAAGAGAATATAAAACTTTGAAGGGCGTGACATCCTGTATTAGGATGAAAATGTATTCTGTGGTTATAGAAATATAACTGTCTCCAACGTCAACTGGAGAACCAACTTTACATCCACAATTCTGTAAATTTCTTGAGACTGTATATAATACCAATGTAGTTCCAAATTATACAACTAATGGAATAATACTTTCTTATTGGAATAAACCTGGAAGTAAGTATTATGATTTAGCTAATACTATTCTTACTTATACCAGAGGATTTGTTGCGGGAGTTGCAGTATCAATGGGAAACCCTCTTCTTAAAGGATATGCATTTGGGGCCATTAATGGTCTTATTGAAAAAGGAGATTGTCACATTAACATTCATCATATTATTTCAGATAAACAGTCAGTTGATGACTTTATAGATATTTGCAATAATTATAATTCTGAAATTAAATATCATGTTCTCCTTCCTTTAATGCCATCTGGTAGAAGTAAAGAAAGTATTCAAGAGGGAGTATTTGAATATCTTGAAAATAAAATTCAAGAATTTAATATACAAAATGTAGCATTTGGTGCGCATTTTGTAAATTTCCTTCGTGATTCTAAAATTAAAACATGGTTATATGAACCCGAAAGCTTTTCTAAAAATGTAATTTTAACTAAGAATAAAGTTCAAATAACCCCGTCATCATTCAATTTAAATCCTATTAAAACAATATTTTTAAATTCTTATTAAAACAATATGATGGACACTTTTTATTTTTCAGTTCAAGACAGTAATAATGGAAAAGTTTATATTTATACTGTAGATTCTGAAGATATAGAATCTGCTAAAGACTTTTTTGCTAAAAAGGCATTACCTCTTATAATGGATGCTACTTATGATGAAGTAGTTGAAACTTATAGTGATCAAAATATATATATCGAATATGTTGAAGATATAATTGATTTAAATGAATAAATACGTAATTCCTATATGTGATTTAGTTGAAGCTAAGGCTACTTTAAAAGTAGTCTTAGCAAAATCTATTGAAGATTGTGAAGATAGATTAATGTTTCAATTTTCAGAAGAATTTGACGAAAATTTCTTAAATTATAGAGATTTTGTATATACAATGGATAATAATTATGATATTGTAATTGGAGAAATAACAGATATTGAAACGCTATGACATTAAAAACCTCTATGAATTTAAAAATTTAATTTAAATTATATATTATCAACAATCTATATAAATATTTTGATATTAAGAATTTTTAATATATATTTACATGATTAGATAACAATATTTATTAATAATTTAAATTAAAACTTAAATGGATAATACTAAAACTTTTATTATAAAAGCATAGTTAAAATTTGGAAATAAATTTAATTATGAAAAATCTGTATATACAAAATCGACAGATTTTATAATTATAACTTGTCCTATTCATGGAGATTTTAAAACTACTCCAAAAAAATTTTTAGCATCTAAATTTGGATGTCCTAAATGTGCTATAGATCAAAAACAAGGACAAAAAATTACAACAAAAGAATGGATTTAGAAAGCAAAAGAAATTCATGGAGATAAATATACATATAGTAATACTGTATTTTCTGGATCTGCAAATAATATTACAATAACTTGCCCAAAACATGGAAATTTTGTAACTAAGGCATCTAGATTTTTACAAGGACACGGATGTCCAAAATGTAAAGGAGACATAACAAGAGAAATAAATAAATCTAAACGTGATACTTAGGAACAATTCATTCAAAAAGTTATTAATTTATATGGTAAGAATATATTTAATTTTGATTAGGTTAAATATATTAACAGTAGAACAAATGTAATTATATATAGCAATATATCTAATGAATATTTTGAAATAACTCCTGCAAGATTATTATCTAAAAATATAAAAAAGAAACATTATGGAGGTAAAATTATTACTTAGAATTTATCAAACGATGAATATATTAAGAGTGCAATAAAAATTCATGGTAATAATTATAATTACAATAATACTAAATATATTAGTATGAAAGATTCAGTTACTGTAACATGTCCTATACATGGTAATTTTAATATAAATGCATCAAATCATTTAAACGGATAGGGATGTCCTAAATGTGGTAAAATAAAAATAGGTAAATCTCATCGAAAATCATTTAAAGAGTTTGTAAAAGATGCTAGAATTGTTCATGGTGATAAATATGATTATATTGAAAATAGTTTTATAAAATCTTCTTCTAAATTAACAATCATATGTCCTAAACATGGAGAATTTCAACAATTAGCTCATGCTCATATTTCTGGATAGGGGTGTCCAATGTGTAATAATAGTAAAGGGGAAAACATTCTTAAAAATTATTTTGATAAAAATAATATTAAATATATTACACAATATCCTATTAATATTGATAAAAATATAAATTCATCAGGATAGGCTTATATTGATTTTTATCTTCCAGATTACAATATTGCAATAGAATATAATGGAGAATAGCATTATAAATATATTCCATATTTTCATAGAGGTAGATTAATTGATCTCGAACATCAACAAAAGAGAGATAAATGTGTTTATAATTATTGTGAAATTAATAATATAAAATTAATAATTTTTAAATATACAGAATTAAAAATTTTAGAAAAATTAATAGAAAATGAACTTAAAAATAGGTCTAGATTTGGATGATACTATTTTTTCTTTTGTAAATTATTATGTACAAAGATTTGGAAAAATAAAATCTAATAATGAAATTACTAAAAATGTATATAGAATATTAAGTAAAGATAAAAATTGGTGGTTAAATCAACCATTAATTAATTATCCTAACTTTAATCCTACTTTATATTGTACAAAACGAATTCATAATAAAGCATGGACTAAATTACAATTACAATTAAATAATCTTCCTTTAGCTCCTATATATCAAGTATATAGTCAAACTAAAAATAAAGCAGACGTAATTAAAGGAAGAATTGATGTATTTATAGATGATTCTATAAATAATATGATTGCTATGAACTTAGCTAATGTTCCTTGTTTACTTTTAGATACTCCTAATAATCAAGAATGGGGTCCAATAGGAAAAGTTTATTCTCTTGATAAAGAGGAAATAGAGGAAGTTTATTATTTATTTAAAAATACAATATATAATAATTTTAAAGAATTAGTATGAAAATTCTAAATAAATTACTTACAGATAATAAGATATATACTCATTTTATAATTGAATTTGATGAATGATCAAATCAAAATAACTCCATTATTAGATACTCTACATCTTCAAAAAATCTCAGACGAAGAATACTTCAGCAAAAAGTATAATAACTATATTAGCAATTCACGTATGGGATTAATAAATCCTGTACAAGAAGGTAGTCCTGAGAAGTTCTTTCAAGGGTTCAAACCTATATATAGTAGTTCTTTGGATATAGGTACCGCAGTACATTCAATGTGCTTACAAAAAGAGCTATTTAACATAATAGATTCAGTTAACAAACCTACTGGAAAGATGGGAGTAATGGCTGAAAAATTATTTGATATTTGGCATGGTAGTATTCCTACATCCGAAGATATATTAAAAGTAGCTAAAGAAATTGATTACTATAGTGGTAATCTTTCTCCTAAACGAATTGAGGAAGTAAAGGAGAAATGTAAAGATTTCTGGATTACAAAAAATAAGCATTTACGAACACGTGGAGACGATCCAAGAACTGACTTATATCTTGATCAGAAAAGTCGTGAAACTGCTTATAATTGTATCAGAGCTATCGAAAACTGTAAGTCTATACAGAGTTTACTAAATCCTAAATATGAATTAGAAGAATTTAAAGATCCTATTTCTGAAAATGAATTAGGCATTTTATTAGATATTAGAGTAGATATACCTGATATAAAGCCATTTATACTAAAGTTAAAAGCTAAACTTGATAATTTTACTATTGATAAGAATATTAATGTAATTTGCGTTAATGACATCAAGACATTAAGTCGAATTGTTAGTGAAATAGACGTAAATATTAAAAAATATCATTATAATAGGGAACTTAGTTTCTATTCTTGGCTTTTATCTTTATGTGCAGATAAATTTTATGGAATTAAAAATCCTTCAATAAAAGCAAACTATTTAGTAGTTTCAACAATTCCTAAATATTACACTAAGGTTGTACCAATGACCAAGCAAATGTTTTATGAAGGATGGAACGAAGTATCTTATCTACTTAAATTGATTGCTAAAGAAGTAGCCACTGAATATAAAGACTTTGGAATATGGTTATAATAGGTAATCCTACATATGATGAATTAAGAGAATTATATACTAGATTTTTTCATCTTCCTTTGTTTGGAGAAGATGCTACTGAAAAATTAGCACTTATAAGTTTAATTTGTCATTTAACTAAAAGTATTCAGAAGAAAAAACCTGATACTACTTGTTTTGATATTTTAAAACAATTAAATGATAAAGGTAATTGTGGTGCTAAAGAAGAATGGCTAATGGGTTTAAGTATCATTTGTACAGAAGTAGCATATGGATGTTCAACTTTTCCAACATTTGAGTTAAGTGATAAAGATATTCCAAAGAAAATTGTGGAAATGCTAAAGAAATGGCTTCCTTTTTAATATAAATTAAGATTAATTACAAATATTTCTAGATAAAAAATTTTAACATTTATTAACAGTGCCTAAGATAAATTATTTTTGGAATAGTAAAAAATATTACTATATTTGCTATACAAAAATAAAGAAATAAATTCTGAGTTTCAGAATAGATATATTTAAAAGTTTTAAGATATTTTTACAATTTATTATTTGGTCATACCAATAAAATATAATAAATTTGTAATGTAGAATGATAGATGATTAATATGAATTAATGAATCTAATGTTAAACTTTTTAAATTTTATTGAATTATGGCACAAATTATGAATTTTAAGAGACTTGAAGTAAGTGGAGTAACTAAAGAAGAAGCACTCGCAAAAGCACCGTTCTTTATTCAGGGTGATGCAACACAGGCATATCGTAATGCACGTAAAGCTCACATTGGTGCATGGACTGATGCTGATATGAAGCAGTTTATGCTTAATTATCTTGGTAAGAAATCTAAGAATGCTCCCGGAAGTGGTTACTATATTACTGTTGAATCTGCTGTTGCTGATTCTCGTCAACGTCCTTATACTTGCAATGATGTAAAGAACGAAAAGGGTGCGCGTAAGTGGAAAACAATCTTCCAAGTTTATGAAAACCTTGGTACTGAAAACAAACCTGTTCGTGGTGAACTTCTTATTGAAAATGCTGGCGAAACTAAGTCAGAAGCTAAAGCTGCAGCTAAGGCTCTTTATACTGACATGAAGCTTAATAAGAATGTAGTTTGTTATTATACTAAACAAGTTGTTGAAGGAGAAGCTGTAGCATTTACAATGGATTATACTCCTTCAAGTGGTTCACACCCTGGCGTATATATTGTTTTCGGGGTTGAAAACGCTTAAAAATACAATTTTTCATATCCCAGAATTAATGTAAGAGGATTACTTGTGAAAGTAGTCCTCTTTTATTTTATAAACCTAGAAATAGTAATTAAAATTGATAAACAATTTAAAAAAATAAATGCAACAAAAAACATATAATAAATATAAAAAACTAATCAATGATATTGCGGAATCAGGGCTAAGCATAAATACTTATTTTAAATCTATAAATGAGGAAGCTAGTTCTTTCTTTAATGGAATTAGAAATATTAAAGAACAAGATGATGAATTTGCTAAAGAAATTATAGATTTATATAATGAACTTACACTTAGACCCTGTTCTAATAATAAAAAAGAACCTGAAGACTCTGATGATGTAATGGGATGGTGGGCAGATAGAAATGAAAATGGAATTATTGTTAAATATCATATTCATTATCCAGTAAAGGATTCTGTTCCATTTGATACAACATTAACAAGACAAGATGTTGAAACACTTTTTGGTCTCTATACTTATTATGGAGGTAATATAACAAGTAGACAAGTTGCTAATGAATTTCCTAAATATACTTTGGCAGAAGTAAAAAGAATTTTTAGAGTATTTAAACTTACTAAAGATTCTATTTTTGCTCCTCCACACATGATGGAAGAATTTAATGAAGAACAACTTGCTCAATATCGAATGAATCTTAAAGAAAGAGCTGCTTTTAAATATTGTGATTCTAAACAAGAAAGAGATTTTACTAATCAAATTAAAAAGATGGCTAGTGAAATTAATCGACTTACAGATAAACAAGAAGTTTTAAAAGAACTCATTTCAGAAAACATAATAGTAGAAGATAAATTTTCTTACAATAAAGATATCTTAAAATCTAAAACTTTTTTATTATATTTAAGTGATCTTCATATTGGAAGTCATAATGAAAAAGAATCTTATATTTATCTTGAAGAATATGATAAAATAGAAATTGAAAAAAGATTAAGTAGAGTATTTGCATTTTTAGCTACTAAAAACTATGATAATATTATTGTTGTAAATCTAGGTGATAGTATAGATTCTTATAATAAACAAACTACTAGAGGAGGACACGAACTTCCTAGTGTGTTAAGTAATAAAGAACAATCTAAACTATATTTACAAATAATGTTTAATTTCTTTTCTAAACTTAAAAAGTTTTGTAATAATATTAATTATTATTGTGTAGGAGAATCAAATCATGATGGGGATTGGGGATGGATTAATAATATAGCATTATCATCACAATTAAATAATATTGGAATTAATACCTATGTTAGTTCAAATCCTATTGATACATTTAATGTAAATGATGTTTCTATAATTTTCTTACATGGAAAAGATAATAAAAATCAATTTAAAGGATTTCCTTTAACTTTAAACGAAAGAACAGAAAATTGGTTTAATAAATATTTTCTTGATAGTGGAATATCTTGGAAAAAATATAAATGTGTTGTAAAAGGAGATCTTCATCAACCTGCTTTTACAAATTGTAATACATTCGATTATTATTCTGCTCCTAGTTTATATGCTTGTTCAAATTGGGTTGTAGCCAATTTTGGAAAAACAAAATGGGGAATACTTTATATGGAAATAGATCAAAATAATAATATTACTAGTGGACTAATAAGAGAATAACATTAAAAATTAAAAATTATGAAAAAGACAACTGCTAACAAAAATTATTGGTTTGAAAATTATAAACCTAATGCAAATTGCACTCCTATAAATTATAAAGGTATTGAGTATCTATCAAAAGCTCAATGTATGGCACTTGAAGGAATTACACGTAAAGAACTTGATCAATTTCTTAAAGGATGCACAGAATTAGTAGAAACAAAGAATTCGTAAATAGTTCTTGGTATGGTGATACTATCCTTACCTGTGCTGTAGAATTAACAAAATTATTTGGAGAACCTGGTTTAGGAGATTTAGATAAAACTAAGTATGAATGGAATCTCATTTTAGATGACGAGATTCCGTTTGATATTTATGATTGGAAAGAGGATGATCTTTCTGAAGATGTATATACTTATTATCACATAGGTGCAAGAAATGAAACTGAAAGTTCTATTGTTAAAAATATATTAAAAAATATGATTAAAAAATGGAAAATACATTAATTAAAACTCTAAATATTCTTATTAACAATATTGAAAAATATCAAGTTTGTGTATGTAATACTTGGTCTAATGAATTAGAAATATCATATAGTGCTGATGATCTTCGTTATTTAATAATAATTAATGATAAAGCATTTCATATAAAAACTAATAAATTTAATGATAAAATAATGATGGGATCAATTGTTGAATCCTCATTTACAGATAGTGTAATTAAATCTGAAGTTAATCTTCTTGTAGAAAAACTTAAAGTAGAATGTGAGAATTATACTATAAATAAATTTAAATCATTTGCAAATAACGAAAATAACAATGGAATTGACGATTGATGAATTACTAAAAGGAAAAGGAACTCTTATTAAAGGAAAGGAATATTTAAGTACAGAAGCTTATGTTACCCCTTTCCTTGAAAGAATGTCTAAATTTACTACTGATTTTAGAGTTCAGGCTAAATTACCAGATCAAATTAGTATCACTAAAAAAGAAGATTTAAATCTTGAAGATACTATATTCAATAGAGTATGGGTACAAGCTGTACTTCCTGATGAATATGCTTTTGATAATCATAAAGAATCTATTAATTTACTTTATGCTTTAGATACACGCAAACCTGTTGTTAAAATATTTAGAAATGTTTTAAATATGGCATGTTTAAATATGTGTGTATGGAATAGTTCTTTTTTAGATATTAAAGAACTTGAACCAGAAAAAGCTATTAATTATAAACCATTAAATCAATTAATGGAATTAACTGATGAAACAAAAGTTATTCTTGATAAACTTAATAATACTGAAGTTGAATATAAACAAGATTTAATTGATGAAAATTTAGGAATGTGGATTAGAAATGCAATGAATACTAAATATGATAATGGTTATATGACAGTTAAACTTTCTTCTAGTTCTATTCTTGATGCTTATAAATTACTTTATAAAGATGATAAATCTCCTTATTATGTAAAACCAGGAGAAAGTACTTCTATGTTTAATATTTATAATGCACATACTCAAATTTTAAGTGACGATAAAAAAGATATTGTTAATAAATTTGAAAAATGCGGTCTTATTGGTAGAATTTTAGAAATTTCTAATTTTTAATTAATTGTATTTTTGCCAGAATTTATAAGTTTTTAAATTTGGATAATTCAAATATTTTATTTATACTTGCATAAAGTATTAATATATAATATTTGAATTATGACAAAAGAAGAAAAAACAAAAAATTTTATTGAAAAAGCAAAACAAATTCATGGAGACTATTGTGATTATAGTCAATCTAGTTATCCTTTAACTAACGGAAAGATTAAAATAATTTGTCCTGTTCATGGAGAATTTTGGCAAGTTCCTTCAGATCATTTTAGAGCAAAACATCCTTGTCCACAATGTGGAGGTAGAATTACATTAACAAAAGAATCGTTTATAAAACGAGCTAATGAAATTCATAATTATAAATATAATTATGATAAAGTTGGAGAAATTAAAAAAGTTAAAGATAAGGTAATTATAACCTGTCCTATACATGGAGATTTTGAACAAGAGGTTAATTCTCATTTACAAGGTAGAGGATGTCCTAAATGTGCTGGTAAAAAATTTGATTTAGAAAGTTATATTCAAAAAGCAAATTTAGTTTGGAATAATAAATACGATTATTCTAAATTTGAATGGAAGGGAATTTCTAAGAAAGTATGCATAATATGTCCAGAACATGGTGAATTTTGGCAATTACCTAATAATCATTTAAAAGGAGAATGTGGATGTTTAGAATGTAGAGGAAAATCAAAAGAGTTTAAATTACTAGATTCTTTAGAAGAATTGAAAAGAAGATCTATTGAAAAATATGGAGATAAATTTGATTTTTCTAAAGCAGAATGGAAAGGTTCTCGAACTCCAATTACAATTATTTGTCCAGAACACGGTGAATTTCAAACTTTACCTAGACAATTTTTATTAAATAAATTTGGATGTCCTAAATGTAATAATAATAATCTAAAATATACTACTGAAGAATTTATAGAATTGTGTAAAAAATCACATCCCAATAAAAATTATGATTATTCAAAAGTAGTATATACACATTCTAATGATAAAATTACAGTTATTTGTCCAATTCATGGAGAATTTTATCCTGTAGCTAGTCAATTTTTATCTGGACAAAATGATTGTCCTAAATGCGTTATTGATTCTTATCGATTAGGAACAGAAGAATTTATCCGTAGAGCTAAAGAAATACATGGAGATTATTATGATTATAGTAAAACAGAATATATTAATTTTAATACTAAAGTTAAAATAATCTGTCCTAAACATGGTGAGTTTGAAACAACACCTGGAAATCATTTAAAAGGATGTAATTGTCCTAAATGTGCTAGAGAAAATATGATCCCTAGTAAAGGAGAAGAATTAATTAAAAACATATTAAATAAACATAATATTAAATATATTTTTCAAAAAGATCTTACAATTAATTCAATAGCAAGAAATTCTAATCAAATAATTGTTGATTTTCTAGTAAAATATAATAATCATTTATACATAATAGAGTATAATGGAAAACAGCATTATGAATATATTCCTTTCTTTCATTCTGGTGGAATAATTGATTTTGAAAAACAAAAACGTAGAGATAATTTGTTACGAAAAATATGTGAAGATAATAAAGATAAATTAACATTAATAGAAATTAAATATGATATGAAAAATGAAGATATAGAACCGTATATACTTAATATTCTTGGTATATGAAATTAATACAAGATTCTGAATTGTGTAGTCTATTATATACTAGTGTAGATGATTGGGATTAATACGGAGTTTTTTTAGAACCTAATGATATATATGAAAAAAGTATAGATGAATTGGAGGAAAAGATATTAGATAATTTAGTATCTATTTATCCTAATGTTTCTAATTAAATTATTACATAATGACTGAACAAGAATGGCTTAATAATAATCAACTGTCTCTTGATATTTGGCATAATAAATACGAGCATAATAAAGAAGGTTTTGAAGCGTGGTTAGATCGTGTTAGTGGACATAATTCTGAAATTAAAAGATTAATTAGAGAGAAAAAATTTTTGTTTGGAGGTCGTATTCTTGCTAATAGAGGTCTTGATAAACTTGGTAAAAAAATTACTCTCAGTAATTGTTATGTTATTTCAGAACCAGAAGACAATATTGAATCAATATTTGATTGTGCTGCTAAATTAGCTAGAACATATAGTTATGGTGGAGGTTGTGGAGTTGATGTATCTAAACTTCGTCCAAAAGGTGCAAAAGTAAATAATGCTGCAACTTCAACTACAGGAACAACTAGTTTTATGGATTTCTTTAGTTATGTTACTGGACTTATTGGACAAGAAGGTAGACGTAAGATGATGATAATTTTTAATATTGAAAATAAATAGAGTAAATATTATGGAAAAACAATTTTTAATTGAATGTTTAAATTAGGGTTTAAGTACTAGAGATATTGAATCTTTACCTAACGTTAATGTAAAACATAGTACAATTAGTTATTATATTAAAAAATATAATTTAACTGACTTAATGAAATATAAGAAAGTTAAATATAAAGATGAAAATTATTTTAATATGATTGATACAAAAGAAAAAGCTTATATTGTAGGATATACACTAGCTGATGGTTATATTTCTAATAATAATTTAGAATATGGATGTGCATTAAAAGATAAGGAAATATTAGAATTTATAGGAAATCAGTTAGGAGCTAACGTTAGAGAAGATACATATTTAAATAAGGAAACTAAAAGATTTCCTAGAGCGAGAATTACAATCGGAAATAAAAAATTAGTTAAAGATATTAATAAATTTGGATCAAAAGAAAATAAAACTTTCCCTTGTATTTCTAAAGAACTAGAACCTTATATGTTATTAGGATTTTTTGATGGAGATGGATGTTTAACTTACGGAAAAAGAAAAGATAGAAATAAAATTTGGCAAAAAGTATCTTTTACAGGTAGTTATAAATTGCTAATAGCCATTCAAAAACTTTTATCTAAATTAGAAATTACATCATCCGTCTTTCCTAAATCAAATGAAAATTGTTTTGTCCTAGAATTATCATCGAAAAAAGATGTAATAAAAATTATGGAATATATGTATGGTAAACGTGATTTAATAATATTACATCGAAAATTTAATAAATATAATGCGCTGCGTCTAGAATGGGAAGAATTCGGAGAAACTATTAACAATACAATTCCGAGCCAAGCTGAAGACCATTCTTCAGAAGGTGTAGAGACTACTGGAGAGAAATTGGATTCTCTTAATAACCAGCATTGAGCCTCCCAGCCTTTAAAAAGGTGTGATATAGTCCAAAAATGGGCGCATTAATGTTATCTATTAATTGTACACATCCGGATCTAGAAGAATTTATTAATCTCAAAACTGATCTAAATATATGTACAAAGGCTAATATCTCAGTACGAGTTTCTGATAAGTTTATGCAAGCAGTTAAAAATGATAAAGATTGGACTTTATATTTTGATACTGAACATGAACATATTGAAAAAACTGTAAAAGCTAAAGATATATTTATGTTACTTGCTAAACGTAATTGGGAAATGGCAGAACCAGGTATATTATATTGGGATCGTATTACTTTATATAACATGCTTAACTTAGATAGTAACTTTAGATATGCAGGAGTCAATCCATGTGCTGAAGAACCATTGCCAGCTGGAGGTAGCTGCCTTTTAGGAAGTATAAACCTATCTGAGTTTGTGGTTAATTCATTTCAAGATAATTGTTATGTTGATTATGAAGCTTTAGAAGCAGCTGTAGTTATTTGTGTTAGAGGTCTAAATCAAGTACTCATGGAAGGTATGCCTCTACATCCTCTTAAGATACAAAAAGAAAGTGTTTATAATTGGAGGCAAATTGGCTTAGGAACTTTTGGACTCGGGGATCTCTTAATTAAATTAGGAGTTATTTACGGGTCTGATGAAAGTTTAAAAATAATTAATAATATTTTTAAAACTATTGCTGTTGCATCTGTAGAAACATCTCTTCAACTTGCAAAAATAGAAGGATGTTATCCGATGTGTAATAAGAAAGCTTTAGTTAATTCTGAATTTATTAAAGCTCTTCAATTACCCGAAAATACATTAAAAGAAATTGAAGAATATGGGTTATTCAATAGTCAATTGCTTACTTGTGCTCCAACCGGGTCGACAGCAACTATGCTTGGGGTATCTACTGGGGTAGAACCAAATTTTGCTTTTTCTTTTACTAGAAGAACATTATCTCTCAATAAAGAAGAAACTTATTATCAAGTTGATGCTGATATTGTTAAACAATATAAAGCAATTTGGGGAGATTTGAATAATGAAAATCTTCCTAAATTCTTTATTAGTTCTCAACAAGTTGAACCTTTTAATAGGCTTAAAGTACAAGCAGCTCTGCAAACTTGGATTGATGCTTCCATATCAAGTACTTTAAATTTACCTGAAGAAACCACTATAGAACAAGTTGCTGATATTTATATGAAAGCTTGGGAACTAGGTCTTAAAGGAATTACAATTTGGAGAGATAATTGTCAAAGACAAGGTATCCTTACTACTAAAAAAGAAGAATCTAAACCTTCTAACGAAAAAATTTCTGAACAGCTTTATCCTAATCCTGAAAATGTTAAACTTCAGATTAATAACTCTCATGAACTTAAACGTGGAGAAGTTATTAAACCTGGAAATCATTGGTTAGGACTTAAACGTACTCTTATTACGGGTTGTGGTACTTTACATTGTGAAGCTTTCTTTGATCCAAACAGTGGAGAACTTAGAGAATGTTATCTTTCTAAAGGTTCTACAGGAGGATGTAACAACTTCATGATTGGATTAAGTAGAATGATTAGTCTTGCAGCTCGTGGAGGTCTAAGTATTAATGATATTCTTGATCAGCTTAAATCTTGTGGAGTATGTCCAAGCTATGCGGTAAGAAATGCTACAATAAAAGATTGTTCTAAAGGTAGTTGTTGTCCTGTAGCTGTCGGAAATGCTCTTCTAAATATGCATTGTGAAATTCAAAAAATTATTTGTGAATGTAAAGGAAAGCCAAAAAATGCAATAATTGCAAAGGATGCTGTTACTGGTGTTTTTCTATCTGATGGAAATTCCTTGGAAGAACTAAATGAAAAAATAAGAATGAATAATCTAGAGGAATGTCCTTCTTGTCATGAAAAAACATTAATTCATCAAGGTGGATGCATAAGTTGTAGTAATTGTTCTTATACAAAGTGTGAATAATATGAATTTTAGCGATTTATTAAAAATTTTTGCTTATCTAAAGAAGCATATTGAAGAAATAATATCTGTATATCCTGATTATATTTCAGCAGAAATTGCAGGTGATCATTTTGGATGTAATATATATGATAATATTGCAAATATTGATTACTTCAATAATTGTAATATAGATATTTCATTAACAGAAGATGAAAAATTAGAATTAAAAAAATATTTTGATGAAGTTTCAGAACTTGCAATGCATTATGCATATTCTAGATTAATGAAAGCTATAGAATGAAAATACTATTAATTTTGTTATTACTTGTAAATATTGCTAAACTTACAGTATTGTTTAAGTCTGAAAATATTGAGAATTTAAAATATATGTGTAGTAAAGAGGAAGAAGAAAAACTTCCTTTTTGTTTATTACTTTTAGGAACAGATTCAATTTTAGGAATATTATGTAGTTTAACAATGTTTATGATATGATAACAGACGTTTATTTAGTATATAATAATGATTCTATTATAAAAAGATTAGGAGGTGCCTATACATTTAAGGTATCTCCTTTCTTTCATTTTATAGATGATAGAACACTTAAAGGTCGTAAAGAAGCTTATAAGCTAAAGTCTCATTGGGCAGCAACATTAACTCCTTTTGTTGTATGTACAGAAGGTTTAAATCCAATTAAAGTTTTTTATTCAGAAGAAGGAAAGGATGTAATTGAATCTTTAATAAATTATCTAAATGAGCCAGATAATATACATAGTTAAATCCTCTTGTGGAGTATATGAGGATTTTTGTGAGTGGAATGAAAAAGCATTTCTAAATATAGCAATGGCAGATAGTTACGCTAAAAAATTAGATTCAATTCATAATAAAAAACCTCAATTCATAACTGATGAATTTATAGAAGCTTATAATATTGTTACAACAACAATTCCTGATTGGGGAGAAGGTCCAAAATTATTTGAGGATAAAGAAGCATATTTTGCATGGCAAGATGAATGTTCTAAAAAGGATGCAGAATATATAATTTCTGAAATGTGTAAGAGAGGATTTCATGTAACAGAACAGATATTAGAGCAATATGAAGAATGGGAAAACAATTTTTATAAAGATTGGCATAAATGTGAAATTGAAAAATTAGAATTAGTATGAAGTATCTTATATTAGGAGATTTACATAATAGACTTGTATGGAAAGATATAATTACTAAAGAATTTGACTCCTGTGATAAAGTTATATTCTTAGGTGATTATCTTCCTCCGAGACATGATGTTCAATTAGATGATCCTACTGATTCTTGTGGATTTCTTTATGATGTACTTGATTTTAAAGATCAAAACTCTGATAAAATTATTCTATTAAGAGGAAATCATGATCTTTGCAATTTAGGCTATCATTGGGCACAATGTTATCCAAAAGCACATCCTA
>CAZHBQ010000009.1:0-37251 GCA_964530785.1 uncultured Methanobacteriaceae archaeon
ATTTATTATTACTACTAAAAAAAATTTTAATTTATTTAATTAAATTATAATGATTAATTATTAAAAATTATAGAAATGAAAAAAAGAAAATTAAAAGAATAAAAACAATATTATAAACATATAAGATTATTTTATTTAATTTAAAAAATATATGAATTATTTAATAAAAAATAAGGTTAATTAAAAGGTATTTTTATAAAAATAAATCTAATTATCTTTAAAATAAAATCGATAATATTAAAAATATCTTATTACATACTATATATTATAAATTATCAGGAGATTAAAAAATGGATAAAAATAATAAGGACAATAATGATGAAAACTTATCATTTACACAATATTTAAGAAAAAATGGATTTATTCAAGGAAACTTAGATAAAACAAGTAAAATCAACCAAAAAGATACTAAACCTGAAAATAAAATAATAAAAGAAGCTAAAGAAACAAATACATCCAAAAATTATACTGAAGAAACAACCATAGATGAAATCAGTACTCTCAAAGAAACCAAAAATCAAAAATCAAATAATTATTTATTATTTGCAGCGATAATTATTGTAATAATCTTAATATTACTATATATAATATTATAAATATCTTTTTATAAACTAACCATTAAAGTATATTAAGGAGATGATATCATGTCAGATGATGATAAATTATCTTTTACACAACATTTAAGAAAAAATGGACTTATACAAAATGGTGAAGAAGAAAAAGATAAAATAAAAGTTGAAATAAAAAAATCCACTGATAAAATAAAAAAAGAATCAACAAATAATGAAATTTCTAAAATAGAAACTAAACTTGCTACTGTTGAAAAAGAAAAAAACTCTAATTCAAGTTTAATTCTCATTGCAATTGTAATTTTAGTATTAATAATAATCTTATTATGCTTATTATAATTAAGGAGATTTTATCATGAATAAGATAGGTGGATTTAAAAATAAATGGATTGCTTTATTATTATCAATTCTTGGCCTAATTTTCACCCCATTAACAGGTCTTGGAAATGCATATCTTGGACTATATAAAAGATATATTATAGAAGCAATCATCGCAATGGTACTAAATGCAATACCAGTATATTATTTATTATCTAACATGGATATGAATATTATAACAATATTTACTGCAATTTATTTAATATGGATGTTTTACTGTATTTATGATACATACAAGTGTTATGAAGCAATCAGCGAATATCAAGAAATTCCCAAACTATTTGGAATAGATATCCAATAAAAATATCCTCTTCTTTTTTTTAAAAAAAAAATTCTATTTATTATTACTACAACTTTTTTTAAAATAATATATATTATAACAAT
This sequence comes from uncultured Methanobacteriaceae archaeon, assembly GCA_964530785.1. Lineage (GTDB taxonomy): Archaea > Methanobacteriota > Methanobacteria > Methanobacteriales > Methanobacteriaceae > Methanosphaera. The sequence goes on from CAZHBQ010000009.1 coordinate 1,332, forward strand.
AATCAAATAATAAAAAAAATATAAATATATAAAAGATAAATTATCTGACTTTAAACTATATAGATTAGAATCTAGACTTAAAGGGGGCTATCTATGGATTATTTTGAAATGCTTGAAGAAAAAACTAAAGAATTATATGATATTGCAAGAGAAGCTCGTAAACAAGGAAAAGATTTAGAATTAGTTCCTGAAATTCCTCTTGCAAAGGATTTAGCTGAACGTGTAGAAGGGCTTGTAGGTCTTGAAGGTGTTGCAAAAAGAATTAAAGAACTAGAACAAGATATGTCAAGAGAAGAAGTTGCATTTCAAATAGCCAAAGAGATAGCAACAAAAGATGATGTAGAAGGAGAAGAAAATAACTACGAAGTTCAAGAAAAAAATGCCGATAGTGCAATTCGTACAGCTCTAGCTATATTAACAGAAGGAGTTGTAGCAGCACCACTTGAAGGTATTGCTAAAGTAAAAATTAAAGATAATCCTGATGGAACAAAATGTTTTGGGGTTTATTTTGCAGGACCAATTCGTAGTGCAGGAGGTACTGCTGCAGCTCTTGGTGTACTTCTTGGAGATTATATTCGTATGGCTCAAGGACTTGACCGATATAAACCTACAGATGATGAAATTGAAAGATATGTAGAAGAAGTTGAACTATATGAATCTGAAGTTACTAACTTACAATATTCACCTACACCAGAAGAAGTTAGGAAAACTGTTCGTGGAATTCCTGTAGAAGTTACTGGTGAACAGACTGATCCTGTTGAAGTTCAAAATAGAGATCTTCCTCGTGTTGAAACTAACAATATCAGAGGAGGAGCATTACTTGCTATTGCAGAAGGAGTTATCCAGAAATCAAGAAAAATAGTTAAATATGCAAATACTCTTAAAATTGATGGATGGGAATGGCTTGAAGATTTTACAGCTCCTAAGAGTGAAAAAAAGGAAGAAAGTGATAGTGAAGAACCTAAAGAAAAACCAAAAAAGAAAGCTAAATATATGGAAGATATTATTGGTGGAAGACCTGTAATGTCATACCCTGGAGCTAAAGGTGGTTTTAGATTACGTTATGGAAGAACCCGTGATAGTGGTCTTGCTTCTATGGCCATTCATCCTGCTACTATGGAAATTGTAGAATTTTTAGCTATTGGTACCCAAATGAAAATTGAAAAACCAGGAAAAGGAAATTGTGTTGTTCCATGTGATTCTGTAGAAGGTCCAATTGTTAAATTAAATAATGGTGATGTTGTTCAAGTAAATAGTGTATCACAGGCTATTAAAATAAGAAAAGATGTTAATGAAATTCTTTTCTTAGGTGATATGTTAGTTGCTTTTGGTGAATATTTAAGAGGAAATATACCTCTTGATGTTTCTGCTTGGTGTGAAGAATGGTGGGCTCAAGAAGTTGAAGTATCAGATTATTTCAAAGAAACTCATGATGATTTTGGAATTGGATTTAAAGAAGAATTAGAATTAAATGATTTACTCAAATTAGATATTGATTCTAAAAAAGCTTTTGAGATTGCTCAAAAAACAAATACTCCATTACATCCAAAATATACTTTCTATTATCATGATGTTACAAAAACTGAACTTAATGAATTACATGATTATTTATATGATCTTATTGGATCTGCTGAAGATGTATTTAATGTTGACATGAATCGTATACCTGTAGATTATCATAAACGAATTCTTGAAGTTCTTGGTATTCCACATCATGTTAATAATAATTCATTAATAATATCAAATGATAATTTATATACTTTAATGATGATTATAAATAAACATTTATCACCAGATGAAGATATGGAAACTCTTGAAGCTGTTAATTTAATTAGTCCTGTTGAAATTAAAGCTAAAGCCCCAACATATATTGGTGGTAGAGTTGGTCGTCCTGAAAAAACAAAAGAAAGATTGATGAGACCTGCTCCACATTCATTATTCCCTATTGGTAATTATGCTGGAAATATTCGTAATATTGTTGAAGCTGCAAAAAAAGGTACAATTAAGGTAACTCTTGCTAAATGTAAATGTACTAATCCTGATTGTCAAGTAAATTCATTTAAATCAATATGTCCTGTTTGTGGATCTCGTACAGAACTTGAAAGTTCTGGTTCTAAAAATATTAAATTAAATAAACTTTTAGCTGATGCATTTGAAAATGTTAATGTTCGTAAACTTGACGAGGTTAAAGGTGTTAAAGGATTAATTTCTGAAGATAAATATCCCGAACCTCTTGAAAAAGGAATTTTACGTGCTCGTAATGAGGTTTATACATATCGTGATGGTACTATAAGACATGATTCTACAGATCTTCCATTGACACATTTTATTCCTAGAGAAATTGGTGTAAGTTATGAAAAAATATTAGAAATGGGATATACTCATGACATATATAATGAACCAATTACTAATGATGATCAAATAATTGAAATAAAAATCCAGGATATTGTTGTTAGTGAAAGTTGTGGTGATTATTTACTTAAAGCTTCAAAATTTATTGATGACTTACTTGTTAATTATTATGAGATGGAACCATTTTATAATGCTGAAAGTCGTACTGATCTTGTTGGACAATTAGTTGCAGGACTTGCACCACACACATCAGCAGGTGTTCTTGGCCGTATTGTTGGATATACTAAAGCTGCAGGATGTTATGCTCATCCATTCTTCCACTCAGCAAAAAGACGTAATTGTGATAGTGATGAGGATGCTGTAATGTTACTTCTTGATGCTCTACTTAACTTTGGTAAAACATACCTTCCAAGCACACGTGGAGGTAGTATGGATGCTCCTTTAGTTCTAAGTATTCGTATTGATCCTGAAGAAATAGATGATGAATCACACAATATTGATTGTATGAGAAGAATTCCTCTTGAAATTTATCATAAAACAGAAGAAGGTGGTGTAAAACCATCAGATGTAAATGATTTAATTGATAATGTTGAATCTAGACTTGGTACTGATATGCAATATCATGACATTATGTATTCACATCCTACAAGTTCAATACATACAGGACCTAAAGTTTGTTTATATAAAGCTCTTCAAACTATGACTGAAAAGGTTGAACGTCAAATTGGACTTGCTGAATTATTAAGAGCTGTGGATCAAAAAGGTGTTGTTGAAGGTGTTTTAAATTCACACTTCCTTCCTGATATGACTGGAAATATTAGAGCTTTTTCAAGACAAAAAGTCAGATGTACAAAATGTGGTGCTAAATATAGAAGAATTCCACTATCAGGTGAATGTACTTGTGGAAATAATTTAATTTTAAGTATTTCTAAAGGTTCTGTTTTAAAATATCTTGAAATCTCTAAAGATTTATCACACAGATACCCTATTAGTCCATATGTTGTTGAAAGAATTGAAATTCTAGAAACTTCTATTAATTCACTCTTTGAAAGTGATAAATCTAAACAAAGTTCATTAGATGTATTTTTTTAAATGAACTTTTTCTTTAACTATTTTTTTAATATTATACTAAATTTAGTAATTTTTTAACATGAAAAAATTTTTATTTTAAGAATAAATTGTTCGTATAATAACGTACAAAAAAATATTAAAAATCATGAAAATATTGAAAAAAATAGAAAATAATCAATAATAATTATTCTATAAAAATTAATACTTTTATAAAAAAATAATAAAAAATAATTTATATAAATCTTTAAATTAAAAAATAATTAATATTACACTTATTTTATAAAAAATACTTTTTATAAAATCTAATTTTATAAAAATAAACTATATTAAAAGAAATATAAAGTAAAAAATAAGAAAAAATAAACATATTCAAATATAAAAAATTACGTATAAAAACAATGAAATGTTCGTGTATTTTAGAACCAAAATTAGGTAAATTTAAATATAGATATAATCATAACTATAACTACAAAAAGAATTTAAGGGATGTGAAAAATTATGATGAAAGACCCAGAAACTATCCAAGATACTTATAATCTTAATGAAATTTATGTAATAAAAAATGACGGAATAAAAGAAAAATTCAGTTATGAAAAACTCATAAGATCATGTATAATGATAAATATACCATTAGGTTTAGCAGAAAAAGTAGCATACAAAGTTTCTAAAGAAGCTCATAATGATATCACAACAAAAGAAATAAAAAATATAATATATGACCTTCTTAAGAAAGAAAATGAAAATCTCGCAGATAAATACTATAACAACAACACATTACGTGTAAGAACAGGCAGAGATACAATTGAAGCATTTGATAAATCAAAAATAGTAAATACATTAATTCAAGAGACTCAAACAACACAAAAACTAGCAACAAAAATTGCAAATGAAGTATACAAAGAACTTAAAAAATTAGAACTTGATTACTTAACCGCACCAATTATCAGAGAAATGGTGAACACCAAATTAACTGAAAATGGACTAGAATCATTAAGAAGAAAATACACAAGACTTGGAATGCCAGTGTATAATATAACAAACTTAATTGAATCTGGAAACAAAGATAATGCAAACATGATGCACAACCCAGAAACAATTCATAAATATGTTGCAGATGAATCATTAAAACAATACGCATTATTAAATATTTTACCACATAATCTTGCAGACGCACATATGAATGGAAGTGTTCATATTCACGACCTTGAATTCTTTGCAGGAAGACCAATAAATTGTCTCCAACATGATTTAAGACAATTTATAAGATACGGATTAAAAGTAGATGGAACTGGAGATCATACAAGTGTAGCAGGAAGTCCTAATCATATTGAAACATTAATGAACCATTCAGGAGAAATAATGTTAGCTGCTCAACAAAACATGAGTGGTGGACAAGCTATGAGTTTATGGAACGTATTTGTAGCACCATTTGCAGCAGGACTCCCATACGAAAAAATAAAACAATCCGTTGAAATGTTAATATTTAACTTAAACATGGCATATGCAGCTCGTGGAGGACAAGTACCATTTACAAGTATAGGACTCGAATTTACAGTTCCTGACTTCCTTAAAAATGAACCAGCATACGGACCTGGAGGAAAAGTAGTTGGAGTATACGGAGACTATGAAAAAGAAGTAAGATTACTCCAAAGAGCATTTACAGAAGCACTCATAAAAGGAGATTCTGAAGGAAAACCACACCTCTTCCCTAACACAATATACTACTTAAGAAAAGAATGTTTAACTCCTGAATTTACAGAAGATATTGATAGAGTACACTTTTTATCAGCAAAATTCGGAACAGCATACTTCATAAACATGTTACCAAAATACATGGGAAACATGGCAAACTACATGGGATGTCGTACAAGACTTTCTGATAATTGGACAGGTGACTGGGAAAAAGATTGTCTAAGAACAGGAAACCTTGCATATGTTACAATGAACCTACCAAGAATTGGATATAATGCAAGAGATGAAAATGAAATATTTGATTATTTAGATGACTACATGCAAATTGTAGAAGATGTACTTTTATTAAGACGTGAAAGAGCACTTAGATGTTTAAATGATTACAAAATATTACCATTCTTAACACAAAAAATGGGAGAAGATCCATATTACATGGTTGATAACAGTACATTATCATTCGGATTTGTAGGATTAAATGAAATGCTTCTTGCACAAACTGGTGCAGGATTAGAAGATCCTAGTTCCAACCAATTAGGATTAAAAGTAATTCAATACATAAATGATAAAGCTGATCAACTTAAAAAAGATACAGGACTCAGATGGGGAGTTATCCAAACACCTGCTGAAAGTACCGCATACAGATTTGCAAGTATGGATAGAGAAAAATATCCTGACCAAGTTATATGCAATGGTGATAGTAATGCTTCATACTACACAAACAGTAGCCACGTTCCTGTAGATACAAACATGAGCTTACCTGAAAAAATAAAAATAGAATCAGAATACCACCCATTAACACAAGGTGGACATATATTCCACGCATTCATGGGTGAATCATACAGTGACCCTGAAAGTTTAATGAGCTTAACACAAAAAATAACACGTAAAACAGACATTGGTTTCTGGGCATACAGTAGTGCTTTAAGTTTCTGTATAAACTGTCAAACATTAATGAAAGGATTACAAACAACCTGTACACACTGTGGAGAAACTAAAAATGTAGAATGGTATGACAGAATTACTGGATACGTTCAACAAGTAGGTCATGCAGAAAGTGCTTCCGGTGGATGGAACGCAGGTAAAAAACAAGAATTATTAGACAGAAAAAGATGGGAACAATAAATAATCCCATTCTCATTCTCTTTTTTTAAGAAAATTTTATTTAATTTAGATATTTATCATCAATAGTTACTGCTGTACCATATGCTATTATGAGCATGTCAGGAGGAATTTGTTGATTATAATTAGTATATTCAATTTTTAAATCAATTATTGCATTAGCATTAATTTTAACCGCATTTTCTTTTAATTCATTAATTATAAATTCTTTTGCTTTAAGATAATCATCATGTTTAATCTTTTTTTTCTCAACTAAAGAACTACCCATATATTCTATTGCTTTATTATTTGAGATTTCATGAAATTCAATAACTTCTTCAGCAAAAATTACACCATGATACTCTTTTATTTGAATATCAAGATGATTATTCAAAATTAAAACATTAACATTATCTTCCAAATCAATATTAGATAATGGTATTGGTTTTGATTTCTTTTCAATTCTAAATATTTTTCTTAGAAATTTTATAATTCTTCCAAAATTTGTTGTTAATATAATTACTATTCCCGCTAAAATACAATTAATTGTTAGAGGAAAAGCTGCTTGTAACATTACTAATAATCCACCTATTGTGAAAAAATTCCACTTAATTGGATTTGATGGAAACAACCAACCTATTGCATTTGTTACTATAAATAAAATTATTGCACTTATTGCTCCTGAAGATTTTTTTGTTAAATATTGTGAAAGATATGTTTCAACAAATCCTGCAATTAATGGTGAGATTATTAGATAAAAATTAAATCCAAAAATTTCTAATTTTAAATATATACATAAATATATTGAAAATATTCCAATTAAAGTACCGATAATAATAGATAAGATATGGTATTTTCTCTCTTTACTAAATTTTAAATTTCTAAACATTTATTTTACCAATTATATTTATTTTTTAAATAAATTTCTTATATAATAGTGTGTTATGCTTTATATATAACTAATTAGATACTTAACTGGATTTTTTTATAAAATATTTTTTCTTTATTATTTAATAAAATTGTATAAATATTATTAAACATAAAATAATATTGCTTAATTTTAGTTTTATAAGAATATTGATTAAAAATATTAACTCTATTATATTCAAATACTACTAAATAACTAAATAAATATATAAGAAGTTCGTGATATAGGGAGGATTAAAAATGACAGACATAGATTTACTAGTTTTAGGACACACATGCTTTGATTATATTATGCAAGTGAAAGAATTTTCAAAAGTAAATACTTCAGCTATCGTTAATAAAATGGAAAGATTTAATGGTGGAGCTGCAGGTAATGTTGCAGTTGTTGCTAAAAAACTTGGTTTAGAAGTTGAACTTATATCTTGTATTGGTAAAGATTTTATTGACAGTAAATATGAAAAAGAATTAATTGAAGAAAATATTTACATCTCCAATATGATTTTAGATGAAAACTTAAACACTCCTACTGCATTTGTTTTGACAAATCCTGATGATGAACAAATGTTTTATTTCTATTGGGGTGCTGCTGAAAAATATTCAACAAGCCCTGTACCTGAAGAATCAATAAATAGAGCAGATGCAGTTCATCTTGCAACTGGTGATCCACAATATAATATTGAAGCTGGAAAATATGCATACAAAAACAATAAATTAGTATCTTTTGATCCAGGACAAGATTTACATTTATATTCTGCTAATGATTTAAAAGAAGTTGTTAAAAATTGTAATATTTTATTTGGTAATGAACATGAAATAGAATATATCTGTGATTTACTAGAAAAAGATGTTGATGAATTATTAGTTGATGGTCCAGGAATAATTGTTCAAACTTTAGGTGAAAAAGGAAGTATTATTTTTGTTGAAAATGAAGAACCTATAGAAATTGAAGCTATTCCTACTTCTGCTGATGATCCAACAGGTGCTGGTGATTCTTATCGTGCAGCTTTCTTAAGTTTATATCTCCGTGGAAATGATCTTGAGAAATGTGGACGTTATGCAAGTACTGTGTCTTCTTATATTGTACAAACTCAAGGAACTCAAACAAATATTCCTACAGCTGATCAAGCTCTTGAAAAAATGAATAGTTTTTGGTCTGATGAATTATAATACATCAATTCAAAATTAATTTAATTTTTTATATTTTATTCAAGAGTTTTTAATAAAAAATACTTGATAAAACTAATTTTTTATTCATTTTTTTTTAATTTTTCAATTTTAATAATTTTAATAATCCAAAACATGACAAAACTTAATACTTTTTTTATTACAAGTAATACTTTTTTTAAATGTTACTTGAAAAAATCGAAAAGATATTAAGATTTTTTGTAAAAATAAAAAATTTATCTAAAAATAAGAGTAAAATCTTAAAAAAAATAACACAAGAATACTAAAAAATAATAAACATTTATATACTCAGTAATAATAAGTATTAACTAAGTCTAAAGGGGTAGGATTAAAAAGTTAAAATAGTTATTAATGAGAAAAAATAATTTCCCTTAACAACTATCTCTGATGAATTTTTAAAAAACTATATGGAGAAAAAGATAATATGACACAAATGCGAGAAGCAATGAATGGAAATATTACAGAAGCTATGAAAGCTGTAGCAGCAGATGAAAAATTAGATCCTGAATACGTTAGAAAAATGGTTGCAAAAGGATACATTGCAATTCCTGACAACAACCAAAGAGAAACAGTAGCTGTTGGTATTGGTGAAAACTTAAGAACAAAAGTTAACGCAACAATCGGAACATCAACAGATATTAACGATTTAGATATGGAACTTGCAAAAGCAAAAGCTGCTGAAGATGCTGGTGCAGACACACTTATGGAATTAAGTATTGGTGGAGACTTAGACAACATAAGAAGAACCGTTCTTGCAAACACAGATAAACCTGTAGGAAGCGTACCTATCTACCAAACAGCTGTAGAAACAATCGAAAAAGAAGGTTCCCCAATATACATGGAACCAGATGACATGCTCAAAAACATCGAAAAACAAGCAAAAGACGGTATAGACTTCATGGCTATCCACTGTTCAGTAAACAGAGAAACTTTAAAAAGACTCAAAAGACAAGGTCGTAAAGGTGGATTAGTAAGTAGAGGAGGATCATTCATTTCCTCATGGATGGTACACAACGATTGTGAAAACCCATTATACGAAAGCTACGACCAAGTTTTAGACATAGTAGAAGAATACGATGTATGTTTAAGTATGGCTAACGCTATGAGAGCAGGAGCACTTACAGACTCCACAGACAGAGCTCAAATACAAGAATTAATTGTATTAGGTGAATTAGTAGACAGAGCAAGAGAAAGAGGAGTACAAACAATCGTAGAAGGACCAGGACACATACCAATTAACGAAATTGAAACAAACATCAATATTCAGAAAAAAATGTGTAGAAATGCACCATTTTACATGTTAGGTCCTATAGTAACAGATATTGCACCTGCATACGACCACATAGTATCTGCTATTGGAGCAGCACAATGTGCAAGATACGGAGCAAACTTCATATGTTACGTAACACCTGCAGAACACTTAGCATTACCTGACGTAGAAGATGTAAGAGAAGGAGTTATCGCAACAAGAATCGGAGCTCACGCTGGAGATATTGCAATAGACATGGAAAGATTCGGACAAGAAGACTTAGCTATGGCTGATGCAAGAAAAGCACTCAACTGGGAAGAACAATACTCACACGCAATGTGGCCAGAAGATGCAAGAGCTATCAGAGATAAAAGACCACCTGAAGCAGACGACACATGTACAATGTGTGGAAACTACTGTGCTATAAAAATTGTAAACCAATGGTTAGATAAAGCAGACAAAGATGCTTTCGATAACTAAGCACATTTTTTATACCTATAGGATATGAATTATCCTCTCAACACCCCTTTTTTAAATATCTACAATATTATTTTGATTTAGATAGGGTTTCCCCCTATTTAAATTATCTCAAAAAAAGTACTAATTTTTATAAAATTTAAAATCTTATTTTAATTCTAAAAATATAAACTATTTATAATAAAAAAAAGAATAAAAAAAAATAAATTAGGAAGCAAAATGTTCTGTTACTTTGTCAACAGCATCAGACTTTGACAACACAGAAATTCTCTGATTTTCATGAAATACAGTATCATCTTGAGGAATTATTAATTCATCCCCCTCATATATTGCACATACTATATAATCATCAGTAGGACTATCATCCAATACTCTTTTACCAAATAATTTTTTATTTTCTATTTTAAGATCAAGTAATTCTGTTGAACCTCTTCCCAATACTATTAAATCAGCTATTTTAGGTCTTGTTATAATTCGTTCTAAATATGTTGCTACTGTTGATTCGGGACTTACTGTTATATCAATTCCTGCTCTTCTAAATGCTTCTACATGTTCAAGATCATTTACTCGAGCAATAATTTTTTTAACATCATATTTTTGAATTAAAACAGAGGTTAATAAATTAACACTATCATTACCAGTTGCTGCTACAAAAACATCAGCTTCACTAATATCTGCTTCTTCTAATATTTCCATTGAAGTAGCATCACCTCTAATTACCATAGCATTAATTTCTGTTGCTACTTCTTCAGATTTTATATCATTATTTTCAATAAGTGTAACTGTTAATCCTTGTCTTACTAGTGAATTTGCAAGATTTAATCCTACTCTTCCTGCTCCAACTATAATCACATACATCTTACCTACCCCTTTATAAAAAAAAATTTAAGTATAGTATATATTATTATTTTTCAAATATTAAGTATTATTATATTTTTTCAAAATCCTCTTTTCTTTTTTATCAATAAAAAATATAAATAAAAAAAAATAAATTATAATATAGTAATGATTTTAATAATTAATAAGAAATTATTTAAAAATTAAACTTATAACTTTACCTGAAATATTACTTTATAAAAAAAACTTTTTTATAAAAACTAGTTTTAAAAAATTTAATTAAACTAAGTTATTAATATCCAATTTAATAGTTTGAAGATTTATTAAGTGGAATAAATAAGTTATAGTTAATTAATTATATTAAATAAAATCAAAAATTTGTGATATATATGAGTAAACATTGGACTGAAAGAATAGCTGAAGAGTTAAGTCAACAAGGAAGAGACGAATATATTGTAGGTAGTGGAACATCTATTTCCGGATCAATACATATTGGAAATAGTTGTGATATTTTCATAGCAAATGCAGTTAGTAAAGAATTAAGAAAATTAGGTGAAAATTCAAAAACTTTATGGATTGCTGATGATTATGATCCTCTAAGAAAAGTACCATTCCCATTACCTGAAGAATACAGTAAATATTTAGGTCAACCATATTATGAAATTCCATGTCCTGAAGGATGTTGTGAAAACTTTGTAGAACACTTTGAAAAACCATTCATTAACGCTCTTGATGAATTTGATATTGAAAATCTTGAAATAAAAAGCGGAGCTGAAATGTATAAAAATGGTAAATATACTGAAGCTACAAGAATTGCTCTTGAAAATGCTCAACGTATCAGAGAAATTTTTAACCAATACAGAGAACATCCTTTAAAAGAAGACTGGTTACCATATAACCCAATATGTTCTGAATGTGGTCGTGTAAATACTACTGAAGCATATGATTATGAAGGAAACAATGTTAAATACAGATGTCAATGTGGTCATGAAGGTGAAGTTGATTATACAACAGGAAAAGGTAAATTAACTTGGAGAGTTGAATGGGCTGCAAGATGGAAAATTTTAAACATAACATGTGAACCTTTTGGTAAAGATCACGCAGCAAGTGGTGGATCATACGATGTAAGTAAAATAATTTCTGAAGAAATATTTGACTACCCTGCTCCATTCCCTGTACCATACGAATGGATCACTCTTGATGGTGATGCTATGAGTAAATCTAAAGGTGTATTTTTCTCACCTGAAGCATGGCTTAAAATTGGTAAACCTGAAACATTAAATTATTATATTTTCAGAAATAAACCATTAAAACCTAAAGATTTCAGTCCTAAAATGGGATTTTTAGACTTCATTGATCAATATGATAGAGTTGAAAGAATAGCATACTCTCAGGAAGAAGCAAGTAACGATAAAGAAAAAGAAAAACTTACAAAAATATATGAAGTATCACAAATCAAAGATATGCCTGAAGAAATGCCTTTCCAAGTACCTTACAGATTCTTAACTGTTGCATACCAAATAGCTAATGGAAAACCTGAAAAAATATATGAAATTTTAGCTAAAAATAATCAATTACAAGATAGACTTGTAGATGTTAAATATGAGGATTTATCTGATATTGATAAAGCTGATTATTTACAAAGATTAGAATATGTAAATAACTGGTTAGAAATTTATGCTCCTAAATTTGTTAAATTCCAAGTAATGAAGAAGATGCTGCGTGTTGAAATTACTGACGAACAAAAAGAATTCTTAAGACAAATTGCTGATGTTTTAGAAAATGAAACATTTAATAGTGATGTAGAATTCCACGACAGAATGTATGAAGTTTTAGAAGCTCTTGAAATGAAACCACAAAAAGCTTTCCAAGCTATTTATAAAACAATAATTGGTAAAAAACAAGGTCCACGTGCAGCATCATTTGTTTTATCACTTGATACTGACTTTGTTGTAAAAAGATTCAGATTAGAAGAGTAAATTTATACTCTTATTTTACTTTTTTTATATTTATTTTTCATAATTTAACAGATGTTCAAAACCATAAGTGACTGTTAAATTTTGTGCATTATGTGATGCAAAATTAAGGAAACTTTCAATTAAACTATCATTTTTAACATTTAATGCACTGATTATATGATGAGTCTGTTTTGATAATATATTATTTGTATACTGTGATGTATATGACATGCTATTATTTATAAAAGTATATAGATTTTCATTTTGCTCAACCATACGAATAGCCTCATGAAAAGACTTTACAGTAGATACAATATCAAAATTTAAATTATAATCTACAAGTGTTGACCATGCAAGACGTTGAATAGAACCTTCAACTTCAACAAAAGACAAACCATCCAATTGAGAAATATCATCAAAAGATTCATCATTATGAGATAATAATACAAGATAATCTCTTCCCAATGCAATAGGTTCTAAATCATATAAATATGCTTGTACAGGATCATCAAAAGCAATTATATCAGCCATACCTTTATTTGCTAAATCATATGCAGTATCAATATCAGTCTCAAGTGTTCTTAAATTATTTAATTTATAACTAATTGATAATTCTTTTATAAATTCACAAGATACAGGTCCCCCAACAACAGTAATCATCTCATTATTATCTTGAAGTCTTTCCTCATAAATTTCATAACTTTCAAGTAATTCCTTAGCATAATCTGTTAAAGAAGAACCTTTTTTTGAAACTAGAACTAATTGTTGAGATAATAATTTTTCAGCTTTAATAATTCTTCTATTCAAAACAGAATGTGAAATACCTAATTCTTTTGCTGATTTTCTTTGAGAACTAGTTTTATTTAATGATTTAAGTGTATCAAAAAATTTATAATCAAATAAAACATCATTTATTTCTAAATTCAATTTTTTATTAATTTTCATAATATAATATCACATCTTAACAAAATTATTTTTCATATAGTAGTAAAAACTAAATATATTTTTCAATATAAATAACTATAATAAGTATTGAAATTTATTTTTTTAGATATTTAAATAAAACTATTATGATAAAAAATAAAATAGAATAAGGGAATTAATATGATTTATAATGATGCATTAAATGATATATTAGAAAAAGTAGCTAAAATAACAGGTTCTGTAAATGATGAAGATGTTATTAAAATGACAAAATTAATTGAAGAAGTAGATAATATATTTATCATGGGATTAGGACGTTCTGGACTCGTATCAAAAGCATTTGCTATGCGTTTAATGCACTTAGGATTAAATGTATATGTGGTTGGTGAAACTACAACACCAGCAATTAAAGACACAGATTGTCTTATTGCAATATCAGGATCTGGAGAAACAAGTTACATTTTAAGTACTACTGACATTGCTAAAAATATAGGTTCTAAAATAATTGCAATTACCTCATACCCTGATAGTAGTCTTGGTAAAAAATCAGATGTTGTAGTTCAATTACAAGGAAGAACAAAAATAGATTCTGAAAATAACTATGCACGTCGTCAAATAAGTGGACTTCACCAATCATTATCACCAATGGGAACAATATTTGAAATAAGTGCTTTAATATTCCTCGATTCAATAATTGCCCAAATGATGAATGATCTTGGTCAAACTGAAAAAGATCTTAAAGCAAGACATACCGTACTTGAATAAAAAAAAAAAGATTCTTAGATATTCTAAGAATCTAAACTTAACCTTCTTAAATAACTGTTAAAATAGTTTCGTGATCATCATACGTATAACGTAACTCAACTACTTCTTCTAAAATATTATTTATATTGATATTAACAGTTTGATTTAATAATTGTCCCTGTAATTTTACTGTAATAATCAACTCATCATCATAATCTATAGATAATATTTTTCCAGGAATAAAAACTCGATTATATGATATTTCAAGTAAACCATCTTCATGAAAATTATCAAGAATATACCTGATAAGTTCATCTTCTTTAATTGTAATTGATGTGGATATCATAATATAACCTAATTTTCCTTAACCCATAATTGACCTTTACCTTTAGCTGATAGATCACCAACATATAAACTATATTTACCTATATGATACTTTCCATTAATTTCAGGATTTTGTACTTTTTCTTTTAATCTAAATCCTTCAAGAATTTCTCCAACAGTTCCATTAACTACAATAATTCCTTTTTTCATCTGTCCTGCAGGCCATTTGGTAATATTACCTTCAATTTGAATATATCCTCCAGTCATATGAATTGCTGTGAGAATATCACAATCACCTTTAACATATATCTCACCAGAAGTCATACATTCAGCTAATTGTTTTCCAGCATTACCTTCAACGATTATTTTACCTCCAGACATACCTCTCCATTCACCCATATATGATGAACCACAGAATTCTTTTACATTACCTTTAATCTCAAGAAGACCTCCAGTCATTTCACGACCAGCATAACTTTCAGCATTACCATTTACTATAATATGACCGCCAGACATTTGAGCACCAACATGTAAATCAACATCACTATTTACAATAATTGATCCTGAAGACATGAAATTACCAATATATTTTACTCGATGTAAATCTCCATCAATTACGATAGTACAATCATCAGAACTTGTACAATTACCATCTACTTCAACATTAAAGTAATTTTTTAATGATTCTTTTTTGTTTCCACGATAAATGATGGTTTCTTTAATTTCGTCTAAAGATTTATCATATAATAGTTCAGGAAGAATATTATCAAACTCAAGAGGTATTGAACTATACTTTTTCATAAATAAGTTTATTTTTTTCATAAAATACCCTCCTCATATTTAATATCAATAGGATTACCTGGTTTTACATAATGATCAGGAACACCATAGTTTTCATATTTAATTGTATAATATCTATTAAAGTCAGGTTTTATCTTATTGATCAGATCTCTTTCTTTATCTTCTAATCCTTCAACATTAGTCCATATATGATTACTATTAACTAATTTTACTATTTTTCCGTGATCAACGAGAATTTCACCATCTTTTATTGTATACATACTATTTGATAATTGTTTTTCAACAATAGCTGCATTTGATAAACGTGTTGGATCAAAATCATTCACATTAATATCATATACAGAGATATCAGCTTTTGCACCAATACCTAAATGTCCTCTATCAGTTAAACCTAAAATTTTTGCTGGAGAAGCTCTTGTTATTGTTGCTATTTCATACCATGAATATTCACGATCATATGAACCTAATGATGTTCTTCTTGTTGCCCAACTATGAACTTCATTATCTAACATGTCATTAAGTTTTTCATTACTCATTATCCATGAAATTATTCTAGGATATCTTATAAATGGACCACCATTAGGTGAATCTGTTGTTAATGCTAACTTCCATGGATCATTTATTCCTAAGAAGAATTCTAAACCAACAGCCCATTGAAGTACACTTACAGGTGATTTTTTAGAATATATTGATGGAATTAATCCTGAAGCTGTTTCTACTTCAATATCTTTATTAGCCCATTTAAGTCCTGTTAATTTAAATAAATCATATTCCATTGGTGCATCAGCAGTCATAGTTGTTGTTTCATCAAATGTTAATTGTCCAACATCACAACTGATATGATCATGTTTATTTATATAATCTATTAATTCTGGAGCTGCTGATGATACATCACGCCAACTAGTTCCTTTATATGCATGGAATTGAAGGTGTGTGCAATGCATTACTTGATTTCTATCAACATTTTTATTTTTCTTGATATTTTTTGCACAATCAAATGTTTCAAGTGTTGTTTCATAATTACCAGGATGGCCTAAATCATTTGTATGTACATGTACAGAATGAGGAAGTCCAAGCTTTTCATTTACTTTTGTAAGAGCTGTTATTACTTCTCTTCCTGTAACATTCCAATGAGGTTCTGGATCATCTAGACCATCAACATTCTTTCCCCAACCCCATGCTTCACTACCACATGGATTTACTATTTTTATTCCATATCCTTTTGCTAATTTTAACCATTTGGATATAAATACTGCTAAATCATCAAGATTATTTTCTTTAACATATTTAAGCATGAACCAATTATTTCCAAATAATGTTAATGTTGGAATATCAAGGTTTGGAATACTGTTTATTTCTTCATGTGCATGTTTTGCTTCAAGTGGAGGTACTGCAGCTTCTGTTGCTGTTGTGTATCCCATACGTGTATATCGATACCCGGTTGTTGGACATGTTGGTAATGAAAATCCTGCTTCAAAACCTTCTACTGCTCCTTTTTGTGGTTCTTTTATTCCACGTCTTATATCTTCTGGACGATATAATCTTCCTACTGATAATTTTGGTCCTGCAATATGTGTATGTAGATCTACTCCTCCAGGCATTACTAATTTACCTGTTATATCAATTATTTTAGAATTTAATGATACTTTATCTGTTATTTTCCCATCTTTTATTAGAATATCTTTTTGTTCTCCATTAACATTATTTGCTGGATCAAAAACAATACCATTTTTTAAAGTATACTCCATTACATACACCCTTCTTCTTGTTTTAAGTTTTCTATACGTTTATATAATTGAGATAATATCCATTGATCAGAATGACAATTTTCTGGTTCTTCAACAACTTTTTTCATATAGATTGGAATTGAATCCATACGATAAGCTGTTCCTTCTGTTTCAAGACCTATTCTTGTACTTGGTAATACTATATCAGCCAATTCAGTGTATGGTCCCCAATGAGTATCAATTTGTACAACAGGAATTGAAGCTAAATGTTTTACTGAATAACCAGGGAACTGTATTACTGGATCTGCTGCTACTGACATGAAAAAGTCAAGTTCTCTTCTATTTAATAAGTCAATTGTTGTTGTTTCTCCAATCGTATATCTAGGATAACCTCTTGCAAAATCAACACCATATGGATAACCAGTTTCACTTGTCATGGCAACATTAAATCCATTTACATTGAAAAATCCCCTCATAGGTAACATTGACCATTTAGAATAACTATTTAGATCTTCAATAAGTTGAATGATAATATCAACATTTCTTTGTTTTGATTCACCCTGAGTTACACCCAATCCAAAGAATAATGCACCATTTTCTGCATTTTTCATTATTTGTGCTAATTTATATATTTTTTCAACTTTAACTCCAGCCACTTCTTCAACATCTAATTTTTTTCCACGAATAACCATCCTTAAAGCATTGAAAAATGAATAATCTTCATTCATATTAAATTGAATTGAATGATCTGAAACTTTTGCTGTATTTGTATATTTAGGATCTATTGTGATAATTGTTCTATCTTCACGACCATTTGGTCTGAAAAATCCTTTAGGAAATGCAGTGTATCTTGACAAGTGTCTTGGATGATCATCCATAGGATTTGTTCCCACATATATTATTACATCTGAACGATTTTTAACTTCACCAAGTGTCATTACTGGATGACCTATATTTTGAAATGCTTGAATTGAAGCTCCATGACATATTGTTGATTGATTGTCTATGACAGAACCTGTTAGTTGAGCTATTTTTATTCCTTCTTTTATTGCTTCTACAGATGTTTCTCCCCACCCGTATAATAATGGTCTTACACTTCCAGCGAGTAATTTTGCTGTTTTATCTAATGCGACATCCCAGGTTGTTTCCTCTAGTATGTTATCTTGGTTTCTTATCATTGGATTTAGTAATCTTTGATCTTCATCATTAATTACCTTACTTGCTCCAAGTCGACATGCATGTCTTATTCCTACAATTTTCTTATCTTTTAATAAGTAGGTTATATCATCACAATTATTTCCACAGTATGAACATGAACAATTATTTATTTCTTCATCATAATCAGTTATTGGTTTTTCAATCATGATCTTACCCCATTTTATTAAATATTGGTTTTTCACCAAGAGTTTCTAAGTTATTTTCATCATATTTTTTATATGTTTTTCTGATTAAATCTGCTACTAATAACACATCATCATCTGATTTTCTTATTTTTGCTTCAATTCCTTTGTATGTTGGAACATTACAACAATATGTTTCAGGACTTATCACTATATTCACCCATGGACCTTTTGGTATAAATATCATACCTTCATGTGGTGCATCATGTGATTTATCAACATATACTGTTACATTTCCCCATTTAGTTTCAACATCTATTTTATCATTAGATTTTAGTGATAATTTTTCCATATCCCTTGGATCCATATATGCTATTGCTGTTGATTTTCGGTATTCATCTTTTAGTGTTGATCCTTTTTTTTCATAGAAAGCTTGAAATATACTTGTTCCTGTATTAATGATAACATCCATTTCATCCATAATTATTCATCCCCATGATATATTGATTTTGTTGGACAAATATTATTACACTTCATACATTCTTTACACTTTTCAGGATGGAACAGTTTTATTATTCCATTTTCAACTAACATGATAACTTCTGTTGTATCAGGCCCATTACCACCAGTAATTTCAGGACATATTTCTTGATTAACAGGACATACTATAACACAAGCTCCACATCCTAAACAATAATCTTGATTAACCTTTAACATTAAAAAATATACTCCTTATCTATTTTATCTAAATAGCTTATTTTATATAGTAATAAAAAAAAATAATATCAAATTATTAATTGTAATAAAAATCATACTTAAAATAAAAGCTATTTAAAGATTGATATAAAAATAATTATAAAATAATAGTTATTGTGAATTTTTTCATTCTAATTTAATTTAAATCTTCAACTATTGAATTATAAATATATTTCTCATAATTAATAAAAATTTAGTACATAACGAAAAATTCCATTTTTTGTATGATAAATATAAAATCTATTATAATATTATTAATATAAATATAATTATATCAAAACAAAATATTCAATAGGATGTAATGTACTATGGGAAAAGTTAGTAAAGATGAAATAAACTCAATAGTTGAGAAATATGATAAAGAAAATATTACTATTGCTACATTAGGAAGTCATACTGCTTTACATATATTACGTGGAGCTAAACAAGAAGGCTTTAAAACAGCAGTTGTATGTGAAAAAGGAAAAGAAGTACCATATGAAAGATTTGGTGTAGCTGATGAATTTATCTTTGTTGATGAATATAAAGATATTGTAAAAGAAGAAGTACAAAATCAATTAAGAGCTATGAATGCTATTGTTGTACCTCATGGTTCATTTGTTGCTTATGCTGGACTAAGTAATGTTGAAGATAAATTCAATGTTCCAATGTTCGGAAATCGTGACATATTACGTTGGGAAGCAGAAAGAGATAAAGAAAGACAAATGATTACTGAAGCAGGAATAAGAATGCCTAATAAGTATGAAAATCCTGAAGATATTGATAAAGCAGTAATGATTAAATTCCCAGGAGCAAGAGGTGGACAAGGATACTTTATTTGCTCAAGTTTTGAAGAATTCCAAGAAAAAATTGAAGAAATGAAAGCAAGAGAGTGGATTACTGAAGACGATGTTGCTGATGCACATATTGAAGAATATGTTTGTGGAACTAACTTCTGTATTCATTACTTCTACTCAGCTTTAAATGATGAAGTTGAAGTTTTAGGTATGGACAGTAGATATGAAACTAATATTGATGGAATAGTTAGAATCCCAGCACAAGACCAAATAGAAGCTAATCTTAGCCCTTCATATGTAGTTAGTGGAAATCATCCAGTAGTTATAAGAGAATCATTATTACCAAAAGTATTTGAAAATGGTGATAACTTAGTAGAAAGTGCTAAAAAATTAGTAAAACCTGGTATGAATGGACCATTCTGTTTACAATGTTTAGTAAATGATGATAGAGAAATTGTTATCTTTGAGATGAGTGCTCGTATTGATGGTGGTACAAATAGTTTCATGAACGGTTCTGCATACTCATACATACAATTTGGTGAAGAAATGAGTATGGGACGTAGAATATCAAGAGAAATTAAAAATGCTATAAAAGAAGATAAACTTGATATTATATTAACATAAACAAAAAAAATAACCTTCTCCTTTTACTTTTTTTATTTTTAGAATTAAATTATATAAAAAATAGTTAAAAAAAAATGAAGTTGAGAAAAATTATTGAGATAAAGCTTCATTTGGACAATTCATTACACAAAGTTGACATGATGTGCATGCATCTTCATTAATCACTGGATATCCATTAATTTCTTCAATTGCATCTAAAGCACATACCTCAATACACACTCCATTTCCTGAGCATTTAGCCACTCCATTACAACGATCTTTGTAAATTGTTACCACCATAATTCTACCCCACTATATTTTTTTAAATTAAATAACTCCTTATTATTATTAAATAATCTATAAGTTGTATTATATAAATTTAAATTATATTTTAAAAAAATAAAAGATTTAAAAGAATATTTTTTATATTCTTATACTAAAAAAGAGAATAATTAAATTTTAATAAATTATATCTAAAAAAAGAGTAAATAAATAAGGATTATAATTCTTCAAATAAATTGAAATCCATTATAGTTTCTAAAGCTTTAACCTCAGCAGGAATACCTTGTTCTACAATAGCTGCTATAGGATTCAAACCACCTGCTAAAACGTAACCAAAATTATACTTTTCAATTCTTGCATTAAATGTGTATTCATTTGGTTTACCTATGTGTAATGCTTCAAAACCTGAATCCTTTAATAATTCAAAAATTGAAACTGTCTCATCTCTTGAAATATAAGGTACTGTGTGTACACTTGCTAAAATTCTTCCAGCATTTTCAAGTGAACCTTCAATATTTTGCATATCTTTTTTAATGAAAATTTCATGAGGATCAATTGATGAACCTTGATAAGATATCAAATCAATAAAACGTCTATTATTTCCATAAACATCAAGAACTCCACTATATTTTGGAGATGAATTTATTCCATTGTTTGTTAAAATACCATCTATAGTTAAACTACATAGTGTTGCAATTCCTACTCTATTATCACTAGCTTTAATTAATGAATACTTATTTCCCATACAATATTCTGGTATTGATTTATATACCTTATTTAATATCTCTATTGCTTCATCAAGATCATCTTTACTAATATATGAAATATTTGTAATTACATTTCCTTCTTCCTTATCAATATCATAATTTACTTGAGATATTAAATTATAAACCTTATTCATAAGAAATGTTACATTTTTTGAGTTATCATTTACAACTGGTTTGAAAGGTAAATTAGGGTTATATTTATTTGGTGATACCATTTGACTATATTCTGCATAACTATCTGCTAATTTAACATCTAAATTATATCCCTCTTCTTGAGCTGCACAAAGTGGTGTAACTCCACCTATCACAACTATCCCAATCATCTTATCTTCAACTGGAATTCCTAAAACAGGTTCTCCAGGGTTTCCTATATGAATTACTCCACCTATACCTATTTTTTCAAGTGATTTGATTACTTTAATTGCTTCATCTTTCTTTACCTCAGGAATTACTCTGAAGTTTGCTGGAATTACACCATCACCTGTTGAAATCACATCTAAGACTGATGTTGTTCCATGACCTGTAAATGCTTCAAGTGGTGTTATGGATGTTTTTGTATATGATATTTGTTCAATAAATTTTATTGGAGTATTATCTTCAATTTTTAATAAACCACCATATAATGGTTGAGAAATTATTCCTTTTTGTTGGAATACACCATCAATAGTTGTACCACAAACTGTTGCAATATATTTCTTACCCTCTCGTTCAATACATTGATAATGATCACTTACAGCTAATCCTTTTTCAAAAATATCATGTATTGTTTTTAATGAGTCTTTATCTTTAATTGATGAAATATTAACTATTACTGAACCTTTTGCTGTTCTTGGTTCTAATGAAACATTATACATTTTTTCTTGAAAACGTGAAAATGTAAAATCTACTTGGTCATATATCAAACCTTTTTTTAATTCATCTATACCTTTTTTAGTAATTTTACGACCTTTATATCCTACTTTTTCAGTAAATTCTTTCTCATCTAATATATGCATATGATATCTTACTGCTCGTTCACCTAGAGAATAACCTCGTTTTTTAAGTTCTTCAGATATTACTTTAGCACCTAATATTTCATTTTTACTGTATAATATCCTTAGAATTTCCATCATTTTCATGTCTGTTTCTTGTTTCATAGAAATAGTATCATACTCCTGATAATGAGATATTTTATAATTTTTTGTTTAATTGTAAATATGAATAGTTAATTGTAAAAATATATAATAGAATAATCCATTTAAAAAAAAAAGTTAAAAAAAGTTAAATTACTTAAATTTATATATTTAAGAATTTATCTCTTTCATAATCAAATACTTGTATTCTGTAGTCGTCCCATTCTGCTCTTTTTATTGAATAGAATTGATCATATACATATTCACCAAGTGTATTTTTAACTACTTCATCTTTTTCTAATGAATGGTATGCTTCCCATAAACTAGTTGGTAAAGTATCAATACCTTTTTCTGCTAATTCATCTGGTGTTAATGCAAATGCGTTGAGTTCTGTTGGTTCTCCCGGATCAATTTTATTATCCATCCCATCTAAACCTGCTTCAAGTAATACTGCAAATGCTAAGTATGGGTTACATGATGGATCTGCAGATCTACATTCTATTCTTGTTCCTAATCCTCTTGATGCAGGAATTCTTAAGAGTGTTGATCTATTTTTAAGTCCATATGCTATGTAACATGGTGCTTCATATCCTGGAACTAAACGTTTGTATGAGTTTATTGTTGGTGATAATATTGCTGATAAAGCTTTTGCGTGTTCTAATAACCCACCGATGAAGTACATTGCTTCTTGGGAAAGTTGTGTTTCTGTATCTGGATCGTAAAATATGTTTTTACCATCTTTAAATAAACTTTGGTTACAGTGCATTCCACTTCCATTAATTCCAAAGAATGGTTTTGGCATGAATGTTACTTGATATCCGAGATTGTCCACCATAGCTTTAATTGCTTGTTTGAATGTAACTACTGCATCTGCTGTTTTTAATGCATCGTCAAATCTAAAGTCAATTTCATGTTGTCCTGGTGCTACTTCGTGGTGACTTACTTCTATGTTGAAATTTAATTTTTCAAGACCTAATACGATTTCTTTTCTTACATCAATACCTTGATCTAATGGTTCTACATCAAAGTATTCTGCTGAATCTGCCGGTATGTAATTTCCTTTTTCATCTTGTTCTATTAAGAAAAATTCTGGTTCTGGACCCATATTAAATTGGTATCCTCTTTCTTCTGCTTTTTTTAATGATCTTTTAAGAACTCCTCTTGGATCTCCTTCAAATGGTGTTCCATCTGTATTATATACATCACATATAAACCTACATGCACCTTTTTCATCTGGTCTCCATGGTAATGTTGAAAATGTACTTAAATCTGGTTTTAATGCTAAATCACTATCATTAATTCCTACAAATCCTGCTACTGATGATCCATCAAATAATAATCCATCAGAGATTATGTCTTCTACATCATCAGGCCTGTTTAATGATACTGCTAAGTTTTTTGGTGTTCCATGAATATCCACAAACTGGAATCTTAAAAATTTGGAACCGTATTCATCTATTGTTTTGATAATTTCATCTATTCTGTCATCTTTATCGGACATAAAAAATTTCACCCTATTAAATATAGTCAGTTTACTAAGAAAGATACTTTCATGATTAATTTACTCATTAAATAATCATATTTATTTTAATTATAATTTTGTCGGAAGTGTATTTCCTACTTAATGATTATTTTTTAATATGATAGTATTTAAATGTTTTGAAAAAAAGAAAAGATTAAAAAATTATAAACCAAAATAATTTATAATACACTCTGCAATTAATCTTGTTAAATTAGCTTCTATAAAAGCTGCAATAAGTAACAATATAACTATAATAACTATAGAAATAAAAATTGCAATTATTTGTTTATAATATATATGTAGTTGTCCTTTAATATTTTTATCTTTCAAAAAAATTCCTTGAAAAAATCTTATAATAATATTTGTAATCATAAGTGATGTCGTCAAAGACAATATAAGTGCTGGTAATTCAAAGATACCATGAGGAATTATATATAATATATAATGAGAAAATGAAGTAATTGTACTAACATAACCCATTAACATTCCATTTACAAACACAGAGAATAATGCAAATATTGAAAAGAAAATTCCTGAAATAATTATATTAATATCTACAGTAACATTATTTATAAATAAAGATTGTGTAGATATAGGAGTTGAAGCTACATTTTTAATCAATTCATCCATCAATGGCTTAATTAGATGAGCATCAGTTATACCAATTATAAATGAAACTACAAATACAAATATTGAAACAAAAACATAATTTTTTATTATATTTAAATATTCAATAAAATATTTTTTATTAATATAATTTTTTATATTTGGTAAATTCATAAACACTCACCATTCTTATATTTAATCTAAAAAAAGTATTATTTAATAATTTAGTTTAAAAAAATATAAAAATCCAAAAAAATAAACTTTTTTCTGAAAAAAATATCAAAATATACCTATTGTTATAATATATATTATTAATTTTTTATAATTTTTATTATATTATTATTAAATAAGAACCCTAACCATAAAGTATATATATTAAATCCAATATAATTAATTAATAAGCAGCCACGCCGGGGTGGCTCAGCTGGTTAGAGCGCACGGCTCATAGGGTATTAAGCAGAGCTCTGACTTTTTCCTGGGATACCGTGAGGTCGCGGGTTCGAATCCCGCCCCCGGCACTTATATTATAAAATTATAATATGAGTTTAAATTAAAAATGTATGTAATGTACATTCATTCACACATTTTTTTAGTCTTATTTTAAACATAATTTTTTTATAAATTTAATTTATAGTTTATTTTTCTTTTTATAATTCAAAATATAACAATTGTTAAATAACATGTTTTTTATAATATACATAAAGACAAATTAATAAAATATATAGAAAAAATGAAGAGGAAATAATAATGACTGATTTATACAACCAAATGATCTCACGACAAATAGAAATATTTACACCAGAAGAACAAGAAAAAATAAGAACCACCCCAGTAACAGTAGTTGGTTGTGGAGGACTTGGTGGAACCATCATAGAACAATTAATACGTTCAGGATTTGAAGAAGTAACAATTATTGATCAAGACGTATTTGATAAAACAAACCTTAACCGTCAAATAAGAAGTAATCTAGACACTATAGGAAAATCAAAAGTAGAAACTACAAAAGAAGCAGCACTTAAAATAAACCCAAATGCAAATATAAAAGGATATGATCTTACTGTTGATGAAAACAACATCTCCGAAATATTTGAAGGAAGTAAAGTAATACTTGATGCTGTAGATAATGTATACACAAGAGTAATGATATCAAGAGAAGCAAGAAAACAAAATATACCATTTGTTCATTGCGCTGTAGATAAAACATCAGGACAGTTAACAGTTATTGATCCAACAACACCATCATATGAAGAATTATTTAAATTAAAATCCCAAAATAAAACATTAGAAGAAGCAAAAGAATACCTTTTAAGTATAAGTGTTAAAAAACCACAAGTACTTGGAACAACACCAGCAATATTCGGATCATTAGAAGTTAATGAAACAATAAAATATATTCTTAATGATGAAAATGTTGTACTAGCACCAAACGTATTATTATGGGATATATTTGACATAACATCACAAAGAGTAATATCATTTTAAAAACTCTTTTTTTAAACCCCTTTTTAAATTTTAGAAAATACTTTTTTTTTATAATGTAAAATAACATATATTTTAGATGAAAAAATAAACATTTACAACTAAATATCATGAAATAATAAAATATTTTAAATATAATTTAAATATAATGAAATATACTTATTAAAAAAATGAGGTAAAAAATATGAAACCTGAAGATCAAGAAAATAACTTTGAGAACAAAAATAACTATGACCCAAACAATTTACAAAACAAATACTATACTCAAAACCAATACAATCCAAACTTAAATAATCAATATAATCAAAACCTAAATAAACAACAATACAACCCAAATATACAACCAAACTACAATCAAAATTTAACTCCTGAGCAATTATTATATGAAATAAATGAAAATCAGAAAATACTTATTGGGAAAACTAATATAATAAAGAGTTCATTGATTATAATACTTTTTTTTACAGCAATTATATTAATGATTCTACTTAATATAAAACATTTTATATTTTATTAAATTAACTATAATATTTAAGGAAATGATTTTATGAATGATAATCATGTGATTGAAGCTTTGGGTAAAACTAAAGTTGTTATAGAAGATGGTATCATAACAGAAATTGGAGATCCCCAAATTGAGCATTGTCCCATATTTTCCAAGTATCATAATATAGAAAAGATAACTCGAGATGATATTAAAAAAAATATAGAATATCGGATCGATGATTTTGGAATGTGTTCTAAAAATAGAAAAGTTAAAGAAAAAGATTTACTAAGTGTTGGTATTTCTGAAATTCTTCGAAGTAATCAGGAAATTGGTTATATTGATTGTGTTGTTGGAGCTTGTGATGGTGTTGGTACTCTCATAATTACTGATCCTGAAATTATTCAAGGTGTTGGAGGAAGAGTATCTGGACTTATCAGCACCACTCCTATTGATGAAGTTATCAATAAAGTTGGTCGAAAAAATGTTATACATCCTGAAACTGCTAGATTAGATCCTATTGGAGGAATTAAAGAAGCAATAAGTAGAGGTTATAAAAATATTGCTGTAACAATAATTCCTTCCGAAACTATTGGTGAAATTCGTAAACTAGACTTACCATCTGATATTCAGATTTTTATTCTTGTTGCTCATACAACAGGAATTAGTCAGAAAGAAGCAGAAGAAATATTTAAACATGCAGATATTGTAACTGCTTGTGCTTCTAAAAATGTTAGAAAACAGGCTGAAACTGAAAGAACATACTATTATGGTGATGCTATATCAATATATGCTACAAGTAAATATGGAAAAGAATTACTTGATAATCGTTTAAAATGTATTGACAAACCTTTAAGTACAAATAAATATCCTCAAGATAGTTCTAATCATCCATATCCACAAAAATAATAAAATTGTTATATTATTTTAAATAGATATTATATACAAAGAGATTTGAAATTAAATTATATAGAAATTATAATATAGGAGAGTATATATTGACACAATTAGAACAAGCAAGAAAAGGAATTATTACTCCTGAAATGGAATATGTAGCTAAAGTAGAAGAAATCGATGTTGAAAAACTTCGAAGATATATTGCTTGTGGAAAAGTAGTTATACCAAAAAATAACACAACAAATACTCTTCCAACAGGTATTGGTAAAGATTTACATACTAAAATTAATGCTAATATTGGTTCATCTACTGAACAAGAAAGTATTGAAGGTGAACTTGAGAAATTAGATATTTTAGTAAAGTATGGTGCTGATGCTGTAATGGATTTAAGTACTGGACCACAATTACATAAAATTAGAAAAGAGATTCGTAAAAGAACAAATATTCCTCTTGGAACTGTACCTGTATATGAAGCAGGAGTAACAACAACAAACCAAGATAAAGCAATCGTTGATATGGATGAAGATACTTTATTTAATACAATTATTAACCAAGCAAAAGAAGGAATTGATTTTATAACAGTACATTGTGGTATTACTCAAGATTCTATTAAAGCTGTTGATGATTCTGAACGTCTTATGGGAATTGTAAGTCGTGGAGGTGCATTAACTGCTGCTTGGATTATGCACAATGAAAAAGAAAATCCATTATATAA
Organism: uncultured Methanobacteriaceae archaeon; assembly: GCA_964530785.1. Classification (GTDB taxonomy): domain Archaea; phylum Methanobacteriota; class Methanobacteria; order Methanobacteriales; family Methanobacteriaceae; genus Methanosphaera. The sequence goes on from CAZHBQ010000009.1 coordinate 30,037, forward strand.
AGAATTTGATTATTTACTTGAAATATGTAAAGAATATGATGTAACATTATCATTAGGTGATGGTTTAAGACCAGGATGTACTAACGATGCTACAGACATTGCACAAATCAGAGAACTTACAACACTTGGAAGATTAGTTAAAAGATCAAAACAAGCTGATGTTCAGGTAATGGTTGAAGGTCCAGGACATGTTCCTATAACCCAAATTAAAGCAAATATGCAAATTCAAAAAACAATTTGTGATAATGCCCCATTTTATGTACTTGGCCCACTTGTAACAGATATTGCCCCAGGTTATGATCATATAACAGCAGCAATTGGTGCAAGTATCGCAGGAGCTAGTGGTGCAGACTTTTTATGTTATGTTACACCTGCAGAACACTTATGTATTCCAAATAAAGAACATGTAAAACAAGGAGTTATTGCATCAAGAATTGCAGCAGAAGTATCTGATGTTGCTAAAGGAATTCCAAGTGCTCTAAAACATGAATATGACATGGCTATTGCAAGAGATAATTTTGATTGGGATAAACAATTTGAATTAGCTATTGATGGAGAAACCGCACGTGAATATTATGAAAGTCAAAGTACTTCTGATGAAGAAATGTGTAGTATGTGTGGAGACTTTTGTGCTATAAAAATGGTTAAAGATCATCAAAAATAAATAAAAACAATATTATTTAAATGATGAAAAATATAAATTAATATATTATTTTAAAAGATGAAAAAGAGAAGATCAGAGGAGACAAATAATGGCACGGAAAAATAAAAAATCATTACCAGCAAGTGGTGCTGGACTTGTAAGATACTTCAATGAAGATGCCTATGGAATTGAACTTACACCAAATCAAGTAATTATAGGAACTATAATCATTATGCTTATTTGCATAGCATTAAGATTTACAACCAGTGTTGGTTACTAAACACCTCTTTTTTTATTTTATTTTTTAATAAATAAACTACTACTTTTTTATATATCAATAATATTTTTTTAAATAATAAATAATTATTTTAGAAATTAATATTATTAACAAAAGATATAAAGATAATTATTAATTATGATAATTTTATCAAACAAAAATATTTAATAAAAAAGAATTCAAAACTTTAAAAAAATTCATAATAATCAAATAACATAACTTAATAATAATCAAAAAAGAAAACTTTTTTATTAAACAATTATTAAATTATTTTAAAATAAAGTAGAATATAATTAAATTAAAAAAATTATTTGGGAAATCTACTACTAAAAAGAGGATGGAAATTAAAATGAGTAATAATAAAGAAAATATTAAAGATAAAACACCAGAAATACACAAACCTCATAATATCTCTGGAAAAAATCCACGATCAAAACAAGTTACTTTTAACAAACAAATAAAACCAAAATCACAAGAAAAAGATGTTGATTTTAACGAAAACAAAAAAGAAGAAAAAACAACATACCACTCAAAAACATCATACCTTATTCAAAAAGGCGGAATAAAAATTAAAAAAAGAGTAGCTCCAGGACTATCCAAAATAATCATAAGAAAAAATAAAGAAGAAAGAGAAAAACAAGAAGCAGAACAGAAAGCAAAACAAGAAGCAGAACAAAAAGCAGAACAAAAAGCAAAACAAGAAGCAGAACAGAAAGAAGAACAAAAAGTAGAAGAAAAAATATCAGAAGTTAAAGAAAAAGTAAAAAAAGAAGTAAAAGAAGCAGAACAAGAAGTAAATAAAATTAAAGAAGATGTTAAAAAGACATCAGAAAAAGTAAAGAAAGCTGCAAATAAAACTAAAGCAAAAGAAACAACCAAAAAAGTAACAAAAGAAACTAAAAAGGTAACACAAAAAGCAAAAGAAACAACCAAAAAAGTAGCAGAAGAAACTAAAAAAGTAGTTAAAGAAGTTAAAAAGGCAGATAAGATGTCAAAAGAAACCAAAGAAACAGGAAAATCATTCACACAAAAACTAAGAGAACAAGGACTAATAAACTCAGAAACAGAAGCAGAACCAGAAAAAACAAAAGAAGCACCGAAAAAAGAAACTAAAAAACAAACCAAAAAAGCACCAAAACAAACTAAAAAAGTAACAGAAACAAAAACAACAGAAGAAACAGGAAAATCATTCACACAAAAATTAAGAGAACAAGGACTAATAAACTCAGAAACAGAAGCAGAACCAGAAAAAACAAAAGAAGCACCGAAAAAAGAAACTAAAAAACAAACCAAAAAAGCACCAAAACAAACTAAAAAAGATAATGGTGAAGTAAAAACATTTATTGATCTTATCAGATCTGAAGGTTTATTATAATTAATATATGAGGAATCAAATATGACTAGTAATATTAAATGTAGAACTATATCTAAAGGAAAAATTACAGGTGATGCTATTATCACAAAAGATCCAATTAGTTTTCTTGGTGGAGTTGATCCTGATACCGGAATTGTTATTGATAAAAAACATGAGTTATATAATCAATGCATTACTGATAAAATTTTAATAATTCCTTCAGGTAAAGGTTCTACTGTTGGTTCTTATGTTATTTATCAAATGGCAAAGAATAAAACTGCACCTAAAGCAATTATATGTCAAAATGCTGAACCAATAATTGCTATTGGAGCAATAATATCCAAAATACCTATGGTTGATAATCCTAATGTTGATATTATAAATACAATTAATAACAACGATAATATTACTGTAGATGCTGATAACTCAATTATAATTACTAATTAAACCCCCATTTCTATTTTTTAACTTTTTTTAAAATTCAATTTATGGTTAAATATTATAAATATAAATTCCATATACTAAAATATAATGATTTTTACAAATTATATTAAATTATAATTATATAGTTCTTTAAATGATTATGAGAGGTGAAATTATGAGTGAAAAAACAGCAACATTTACTATTGAAGATATGCATTGTAATGCTTGTGTTAATACGATTACAAAAACTTTAAGTAATAATGAATATATTTCAAATGTTAAATGTGATCTTGAATCTAAAGAAGTAGAAGTCACATACGACGATGAAAAATTAGATGTTGAAGAAATTATTAGTACATTAGATATTATTGGTTTTTCTGCTATTGTTAAAAAAAAACCATAAATATTGGTGGAATGACTTGTGTAATGTGCTCAAAAGCTGTAACCTCCGCAATATCAAAGATGCCAGGAGTTTATTCAATCAATGTTAATCTTGTTTCTGAAACAGCAGATATTTTATTTAATCCAAATATTGTAACGATCGATGAAATTGGAGACAGAATTAATACTATTGGATATCAATATTTAGGTATCTCTGATAGCAATTCTCTTAATAATAAAAAAATTGAAAAAATACATGAAGAGAATTTAAGACAAAAAATGAATAGAATTATTGTTGGATTTTTCTTTGCAGCAATTCTTATGATAATTATGTATGTAGATCTTGGTATATCTCATGAAAATCTTGCATATATCTCACTTATTATAAGTATCATTCCATTTATTTACGTCTCTTACCCTATTTTTAAATCTGGATATTATTCTCTAAAGAATTATCATTTAAATATGGATGTTATGTATTCCTTAGGTATGGGTACTTCATTTATTGCTAGCCTTCTTAGTACTTTTCATTTTTTAGGTAGTTCTATGTTTATGCTATATGATACTGCTGTGATGCTTGGTGCATTTTTAATGCTTGGTAAATATTTAGAAGATAAGGCAAAATCTAAAACATCAGATTCTATTAATGATCTTATTGATTTAAAACCTACTGAAGCTACTATTGAAAAAACTGTGAATAATAAGATTATTCAAGAAAAAGTGAATATTAATGATGTTTTAAAAGGTAGTATTGTTATTGTTAAGCCTGGTGAAAAAATACCTGTTGATGGAATAATTATTGAAGGAAAAAGTCATGTAGATGAATCATTAGTTACAGGAGAATCTGTGCCTGTTCAAAAAGATATTGGTGATCAGGTAATTGGAGGTTCTATAAACAAAGATGGTTCTTTTAAAATTCAAGTTACTAATACTGGTGATAAAACAGTTTTATCTCAGATTATCCAAATGGTTCAAGAAGCACAAAATTCTACTCCACCAATACAACACTTAGCTGATAAGGTTATTGGAGTATTTATTCCAGCAATACTTATAATTGCAGTTATTTCATTTATCATATGGTATTTTATTTATAATAGTGCATTCTTATACAGTTTAAGTATTTTTATATCTATTGTTGTTGTTGCATGTCCTTGTGCATTAGGTCTTGCTATTCCAACTGCTATTACTGTTGGTGTTGGACTTGCTGCTAAAAATGGTATTCTTATAAAAAATGGTGAAACATTAGAGGTCTCAGAAAAAATTAATCATGTTCTTCTTGATAAAACAGGAACAATAACTATTGGTCAACCAGTACTTTCTAATATTGTTAATTATTCAGAATATGATGATAGTGAAATTATAAAAATTGCTAGGTCTCTTGAACAATTTTCACAACATCCTATTGCATCTGCTTTATTTAATAATGAAGAAAGAAATGCATTTGAATTATATCATGTAAATGGTTTTGAAAATGTTTCTGGAAAAGGAATTTCAGGACTAATTAATGATCAAATATATTATATTGGTAATAAGAAGTTATTAAATGACAATAATATTGAGATTAATGAAAATATTATCAATGATCTTGAAAAAGAAGAACTTGGTATGAAAACAAGTATTTTACTTGCTGATAATGAAAATATTATTGCTATTATCTCGGTTGAAGATATGATTAAAGAAAATAGTGTTAAAGCTATTGCTGAGTTACATAAAATGAATATTAAAACAACTATGGTTAGTGGTGATAATAAAAATAGTGCTAATAAAATTGCACAAAAAATTGGTATTGATAATGTTATATCAGAAGTTTTACCTCAGGAAAAACTTGACTATGTAAAAAAACTACAAGATGATGGAGAAATTGTTGCTTTTATTGGTGATGGTATTAATGATGCTCCTTCTCTTACCCAAGCTAATGTAGGTATTGCTATTGGTACAGGTACTGATGTTGCAATAGATTCTGGAGATATTATCTTAATTAATGGTGATTTATTAAATGCTATTGCTGGAATTCAAATTAGTAAGAAAACTATTTCAAGAGTAAAGATTAATCTTTTCTGGGCTTTTGCATATAATGTTATACTTATTCCAATAGCTGCAGGTATTCTTCACCCATGGAATATCACATTCTTACCAGAATATAGTGCTTTTGCAATGGCTTTAAGTTCAGTAACTGTTATTTCATTATCATTACTTCTTAAAAGATATGTTCCTGAAGTCTTTAGAAAAAAAGAGAGTAAAGATGATATTTAAATTCATCTTCTATTTTTTTATTTTTAATTAATTATTTTTTTATACATTTCTTTTTATTATTTCACGAAGTACTGCAGTTGCATAACATCCACGAGGTATGAAAAATTCAACACTTATTCCATCCTCTATTTGTTCTACGTGAGTATCTTCTATTTTAAATCTTATTGATCTTCTAATACCATGACTTCCCAATTTTGGTGTTTTTGGACATTGGAATGATTCTTTTGTAATATTTTCTTCTTCCATGACTTTTTCTTCGATTTGTCCTTCTTTTCCTTCTGCTAAAGGTACTTTTGATCCATAAAGGTGCTGTTGGATTTACATCAAAGTTATCTATATCATTTTGTATTGTAGACTCATCTATTTCATGAACCCATCTTTCATCTTGGTCAATTATAATATCTCCCGGATAATACTTATTTATACCAATCTTTGCCCGTTGATTTATTACTTTATTAAATAGATATGATTCATAAGCATTTACAAACATTCTTTTTAGTGGTTTTGGTAAAGATTCTATTGCTCGTATATAATCTTTCTCTTCAAGTTTTCCATGTTTATCTTGTGCTTGTAATAATTCTTTAAGCATGTATTTTTCATATCGCATACTTTTAGGCATTAAATCATATGATTCTTTTAATTTTCCTTCATCATATAATTTTCTTGCTTCATATGGTTGATTATGTTCATTTTCATTAGGATTTCCTATATATGTATCAACTGCTTTTTTAATATCTCCTTCAACTAAACATTTACCAACAAGATGAGTTGTTGACCTTAGTTCTCCGAAACGTTGATAACCATAAAAATTTGGAACACCAGTTTTTTTTAATGACTCAAGAACTTCTTCTGCAATTTCTTTATCAGATGCAGGATCATTAGTATTTCTAATATTTAATTTGAACTTATTTCCTTTAAGTTGACCCATTCTTAATTTTTTTTGGTTCTGTTTAACATCTAATACTTTAACATCATGCAATATCTCATTAAAATCAGGTAATTCTTCAGCAGTGATATTACTAATACATAACCACTGACGAGTAATTGCAGAACGATCTTTCATTCCGGCAAAACCAGTTCTTTTACGACTAATATGCAATAACTTTGCCATATCTAGAACTACATCAAGCGTAGTTCTACCATTTTTTTCTATCTGTATCCAAGTATTTGGACCTTCCCCAGATGGTAGTTGAAAAGGAACTTCTTCAACATAAAAATCCTCATTAGATTGGCGAATTACTCCACCAGTACCTTTATTCTTTGTTATGAATGTTTCTGCATTTAACATAATATTCTTCCCAATAAAAAAATTTAACCTAAAAAAGTATAATTTAAATAATAATTAGCAATATTTTTATAAAAAAAAGTTAATTAGAATAATAAACTAATCTTCATAATCATCCACTTCTGGAATCTCCTCAGAAGACTCTCCACTTTCTTGACTTACATCATTTGAATATGATGATGATGATCCACTATTTGAAGTAGTTATTATATTTGTATTAGAACTAGAAACTGTTCTAGAACTTGAATCTGTAGAAGTATTTATATTATCACTTGTATCTTGATTTGTATCATTAGTTAACTCTGTATTGTTAGTGTTTGTATTATTATCCATTACTACTAAATTCATATCGACTTCTTGAGTTCCAAAATCATCCATAACTGCACTAACAGCAATTATTGATAGAATTATAATAATAGGACATAATACCATGATAACTAGTTTTTTATCATTCATGAATATCAGCGCCTAATTATTATCTAGATATTAACTATATAAATTATATTTAAATACTATTTAATAAAATATAGTATAATTTTATTTTTATAATAAACTTTAAAAATCAAAATAAAAATAAATATATATTAGATAAATTTAGA
>CAZHBQ010000010.1:0-37214 GCA_964530785.1 uncultured Methanobacteriaceae archaeon
CCCTTATTCTGTAGAAATTAAAGGTTATGATCCATTTATTGATGTTCCTGAAGAATACAACCCACAATATTCACAAGAATACTTAAATAAAATTATTGCAATATTAAGAATAACCCTTCCAAAATCAAATTTAAAGATCCAATATGCTTCAAATGGAAATAATAAAATTAATAAAAATTTAGAATTAGGAATAAATACAATAACAGGTGTATATTTTAATAAAAATAATTCTACAAAAGATAATTATAATGAAATTATTAATGAGATCCATAGATAAATCAAAAAAGTAATACTTTTTAGTAAAAAAGTATTTAACATGAGACATACATATAACTTATTGTGGAAAGTAATACAAATTATATAAAAAGTATGATTTCAAATCAATCACCTATTATTTTCTACAATGTAACAGAAAAAAATAATTCTATCCAAAAAAAAGAAATCCCAAAAACAATACATTAAAAAAAAAACTCCAAAAATGATTTATTGTGTTCAAAAAACAGTAAAAAATAAATTAGTAATAAATATCTCGGAAAAAATCTTATACCATTAATATAAGATTTTACTAATATTTTTTTATAATAAATTACTCCTATTTAAACTCCTATTTAAAAGCAATAATAAACTAATTTTAAAAAAATAATTGATTTCAAAATAAGAATTTTTACTAAAATTTATAAAAATAATTTAAAAATAGAAAATTTTAAAAAAAAATAAAAAACATGAATTTATTAGTTAAAATAAAATTTTATACTATAAATTTCATGTTCCCTTCTTGTATTATTTTAGTCATAATTGTTCAAAAGATGCTACAAACAATTTATTAAATACAATACCCATTAGTTCAAAAAAAAACTAACTAATATTTGAAAATAAATAAGAGAAGAAATATTTCTCAAATTTATTTATTCAATTACTATCTTCAGAGAAGATTGTATTTTTAGATTTTATTTATATTTTTTTAACTAAGTTACCCATGTGATCATATACTTCTACAGTAGATAATCTCATTTGGGTATCTAATTGGTGAGTTGCACATGATAAACATGGGTCATATGCACGGATAACCATTTCCATTAAGTTGAAGATTTTATCGTCAACTTCTACACCAGGTTTTATGTAGTTTTTAGCTACTTGTTGAATACCCATTTCCATAGCTGGGTTGTTTTGTACGGTAGCTACTACAATGTTTGCTTTGGTTACTAAACCGTTTTCATCAGTTTCGTAGTGGTGGGTTAAAGTACCTCTTGATGCTTCAACTATACCAATACCTTTACCGGTGATTTCAGAACGATCGATTGCTCCAGGACGTTTTTCTCCACTTAAGTCTCCTTCAAGTCCATCTACACATAATTCTGCAGATGCAACTAATTCTATGAGTCTTGCTGGGTGGAATAATAAAGGTTCTTGAGCGTATCCGAAAGAGTCTCTGAATTGGTTTAAGTATTCTTGAGCTGTTTCAGCTGCGTCAGGCATTTTTGTACATACATTTATTCTTGATAAAGGAGCTACTCTGTAAATACCTTCAGGGTATCCTAAATCTTTAATGTAAGGGAATTTTAACCAGGAGTATGGTTTTACACCTTCAGCCATGTAATCTAAGTATTCATCAGATCCAAATTCTGCGTATTTTGAACCTTCTTTATCACACATTCTTACATTACCATTGTACATGTCCCAACTTCCATCTTTTTTGTCTACAAGACCACAGTGGTAAGTTTCAACATTACCTAATGTTTTAATTAAGTCCATATTTTCTTCGAAAATAGGTTGTGCTACTTCCCATGTATCGAGTGAAAGTTCAAGAGCTCTTTGTGCTTTTACTAAATTATCTTTTTGTTCTTCATCTGTTAATTCAGTGGTAATTCCACCAGGAGTGTTGGATACTTGGTGAATTGGTCTTCCACCGATAGCAGCTACGATATCTTGTGAATTTCTTCTTAATTCTAAAGCTTTTTTAGCTAATTCAGGGTTATCGTTGATAATTTGGAATACGTTTCTGGTTTTTCTGTCTGATCCACCTATGAAATCAGGTGCAGATAAGAAGTAGAAACTTAATGTGTGTGAGTGCATTACAGAAGCCCAGTTCATGATTTCTCTCATTTTGTAAGCTGCTGGTAATATTTCATCATCTTTAAATCCAAATACTTGATCACATGCTTTTGCTGCAGCTAAGTGGTGTTGTACATCACAAATACCACAGATTCTTGGTACGATTCTAGGTACTTCTTCAATTGGTCTTCCTTGTAAGAATTTTTCGAATCCTCTGAATTCCATTACGTGTAATTTTGTATCTTTTACATTTCCTTCTTCATCAAGGTCTACTGTAATTTTTGCGTGACCTTCTATTCTTGTAACAGGCTCTAATGTTAATTCTACCATTATTTATCCTCCTAATACTTATAAATCTAGTGTTTAATTTTTACAGGGATTAAAGCTGCAGGTAATGTGTATGTGTAGAATGTTCCTACTACATCTTCAATTTCGTTTGCAACTTGTTCAGGATCAACTGTTGTATCTTCTTCTACTCCGAAGTCTGATGCGATAGCACTTATCATTTTTGCTCCTGCATCAATAACTTTATCAGTAGGTCCGTAACATCCACGGCATGGTGTATCTACAGATGGACATTGAGCTCCACAAAGTGGACGGGTAGCAGGACCTAAACAGATAATTCCTTGTGGTACTAAACATAAGTCTTTGTCTGTTGCTCCAATTTCCCAAGGTCTTTTAATTGTGTCCATTGCCATACTCGTAGGTGGTTTTTCTCTTTCACATACGTCACAAAGGTTGTTATCAGGTATTTCTAATTCTTCACCTTTTACTAATGAAATAAGTACTTGAGCAATTACTTCAGATTTAGGTGGGCAACCAGGTAATGCTGCATCTACTTTAATTACATCTGATAATGGTCTTACTCTGCTTTTTAAGTGAGGTACACTTTCACTTGGAATAATTTTATCAGGGTTTACTGTAGATGGAGAATTGAGGTATGCTTCTTCTTCTAATTCTTCAGTTGTGAATAAGTTTCCTAAACCAGGAATTCCACCGAATTCTGCACAAGATCCGTAAGCAATAACCATTTTAGCTTTTTCTCTTAATACATGAGCTAATTCTTCGTTTTCTTCGTTAACGATTCCACCTTCGATTAATACAATATCTAAATCATCAGGTATTTCGTCATATTTTACATCCATTAATACTGGACTGAATTCAAATTCAGCAACGTCTAATACGTCTAATAATAATTCGTGTAAATCGGTTAATGCGATGTGACATCCAGAACATGCTCCTAACCACATTGTTCCTATTTTTTTCTTATCAGCCATGATTTTAATCCTCCTGTGCTAATTGTGCTTTGAGTGGTGAAGGACCGAGTTCTTCAATCTCAGCAGTTACTCTTCTAATTGTTGTAGCGAATTTTTCTCCTTCGGAAGCAGAAATCCAATCGTGTTGAACTCTGTTCTTTTCTACACCAAGATCATCTAATAATCTGTAGATTAATCTCATTCTTCTATCGAATTTGTAGTTACCTGTACTGTAGTGGCAGTCTCCCATGTGACATCCACCGATAAATACTCCGTCTGCTCCTTCTCTTAAAGCTTTGAGAATAAATTGAGGTTCTATTCTTCCAGAGCACATTACTCTGATCATTCTTATATTAGGTGGGTATTGCATCCTTGATGTTCCTGCTGTATCTGCTCCACCGTAGCAGCACCAGTTACAACTGAAAACGATTATTTTAATATCGTCGTTAGCCATTATTTTTCCTCCTATTTAAAAAAAATGATTATTTTTAAACAAAATAATCTAACTGTTTATTTAAATGATTCGACATTTAAATAGATAATATTAAACACGTGTTAAATTGTACAAGTCTTATGAAACTTATAGTACAATATATGTACAAACTAAAATAATGTACAATATTATATAACTATAACTATTATTATAAATGTTATTTTAAAAGATAAACCATAAAGTTTATATATTATGAATGCAATTTTTTAATTTTTATAAGGAATTTTTTTAAAAAAAAGATAGAAAAAACCAAATCTAAAACCTTTAAATACAAATATAAGATCAAATAACTAGTTTTACTTTTTATAAAATTGATCATAAAAATAATGAAAAATTTAGGAAAACCTAAACTTTATCGTGATAAATAATTACAAAAATAACCAATACAAAAACCAATTCAAAAATTAAATAAATCAAAAATAAAGCTAAATTAATCATATAACACTGTTAACTTTAATTTAACAATGTTAATTATGAATTAACACTGTTAACACCCTTCATTTTAATAAATACTAAAAATTAAGAGAGTTAAAATATAAAATATAAAAAATATAAAATAAATTAATTAAAAAGTATAAAAAAAATAATTTTCTTTTTATATAAAAAAAATAATAATTTGGTGATTATATGCTACTTGAAATTAGTGATTTAGAAGTAGAAGTAGAAGGAAAGCAAATATTAAAAGGAGTAAATCTCAAAATAAATGAAGGTGAAACACACGTACTTCTAGGACCAAATGGTGCTGGAAAAAGTACTCTTTTTATGACAATACTCGGATTTCCAAAATATAAAGTAACAAATGGAAAAATTATCTACAAAGGACAAGATATTACCAACATGACAACACCTGAAAGAATCAAATTAGGACTTGGTGTAACATTTCAAAATCCACCAGCTATACGTGGTGTAAAATTAAAAGATCTCCTAAAAATAGAAGATCTAGAACATGAATATAAAAGTGATGAAGAATTAACAGAAGACATTATTAAATTAGGAGAAAAGCTTAAATTAAATGAAACATTCCTAAATAGAGATGTTAATGTAGGATTTTCAGGTGGAGAAGTAAAAAGATCAGAATTATTACAACTATTAGCTCAACAACCAGACTTCATTATGTTTGATGAACCAGATTCAGGTGTGGATATTGAAAATGTTGAACTAATATCAAAAGAAATAAAAAATCTACTAGATCAAGAAAATAAAAACAGTAAAAAAGGTGGTCTTCTTATTACACACCTAGGATATATACTTAACTTTGTAAATGCTACTAATGCCCATGTTCTTATAGATGGAAAAATTGCAAGAAGTGGAAATCCTAAAGAAATTATAGAAAATATTCAACAATCAGGCTTTGGAGATGCATAAAATGAAATCAATAAAAGATAAAGCACAAAAAGCAGCAGACAAGAAATCAGCTGTTGGTAAAGATGTAGACTTATCAGAATTTCACACAACAGAAATAGATGAACATGAACATATTGATTCATTAAATGATCTTGATAAAAAAGATAAAAAAACATTAACAAGTGTAGGTATTGAAACTGATGAAGATGAAAGATCTGCATCATTTTTACAAATGAATCAATCAGAAGTATTTGTAAACAATATGTTCCCAGGTGTTGAAGTAATGGGAATAGGTGATGCTCTTGATAAATATAACTGGTTAGAAAATTATATGTGGAAAGCTGTTCAAGTAGATGCTGATAAATTTACAGCAAATACAGAACTTGGATCTAGAAGTGGATACTTTATTAGAAGTGAACCAAATACAAAATTAGAATTACCAGTACAAGCATGTATGTATATAGAAGATAATGATGTACAACAAACAGCACATAATATAATAATAGCAGAAGAAAATTCTGAAATAAACATTATAACTGGATGTTCAACTGCAACACATGTATCATCAGCAGCACATATTGGAGTATCAGAATTTTATCTTAAAAAAGGAGCAAAAATAACATTCACTATGGTACATAACTGGGATAAAGAAGTAGATGTTAGACCTAGAACTGGAGTTATAATGGAAGATGATAGTACATACATATCCAATTATATCCTAGCAAATCCAGTAAGAAATTTACAATCTTATCCAACAGCATATGCTAATGGTAATAATTGTAAAGTATTTTTCCAATCAATACTTGCTGGAAAAGAAGATTCATTAATTGATCAAGGATCAAGAACAATACTCAAAGGTAAAAATTCACAAACTGAAATGATAACAAGAGCAGTATCAGAAGATGAATCTACAATATATACAAGAGGAGATTTAGTAGGTTTATCAAAAGATGTTAGAGGACATCTTGAATGTATGGGACTGATATTATCTGATGAATCAAAAATATATTCCATCCCTGAACTAAAAGGAGAATCTACAGATATGGAATTATCACACGAAGCTGCTGTTGGGAAAATAGATGAAGAAGAAATACAATACTTAATGGCTAGAGGACTAACAGAAGAAGAAGCTGCTTCAATGATAGTTAGAGGATTCCTTGATATTGATATAAAAGGATTACCTGATGAACTTGCAAAAGAAACTAAAAAACTTATGGAAATGAGTATGGATGGTATGTAATCCTAATTAATACTCTTCTAACCTTCTTTTTTTAAAATAAATATTTAGAAAAAAACTAATTTTAAAACAAAATAAGAAAAGATATTCTATAAAAATAAAAATTAATTATAAAATTAAAAAATAGAAAAAAAATAATAAAAAAAAATTCCTTATTATCCTGATATAATTATAAATTCACCAACTTTTTCAACTTTACTAAATGGTACCATTAATAAATCGCCATTACGTTTAGCACCTTTATAAGTAACATTTCTTTCAGGATCAGTTTTAATAATAATATCAGTAATTTTACCTGTTTTTTCATCGATTGTTAATTCTTCTAAAGTTCCTAGAATACGTGCAGTTGTAGTTGCTACTTGATAATTATGAATTTCTATCCATAATTTTTCTTCACCTTTGATTAATTCCCTTTCATTTGTCATTATTATTTCACCTAAACATGTTTTATTAAATTTGTTGGTAATTTCTTTTTATAATATCTTTATTATCTTTCTATATATATTTTATTAATAATATATTTTATTATTTTTTAATGTAATGTTCGGATAAATCTAAATCATTTAATGTATTTATATTGAAAGCTAACTCAACATTATGTGATTCATAAATTGTTTGTTCTTGTTCTTCATTATTTGCCAAAAGTAAATTAACACCACTAGGAACTAAACCTTTATAAATTAATGTGGGAATAATATTATACTTTTCAAATAAATATGCAGGAATAGATACACACATTGCAGGTTTACCTCTTTTATAATAATTTTCAAGAACATCATCAATTTGTTCTGAAGTTATAAAAGGAAGATCTGCAACTATTGTCATAATAACTTCATCTTTATCAACATACTCCCTATTTGATAAAATATCAGCCAAGTCTTCAATATATCCATTACCCTCAGTTTTTACAATTATCACAGGATATTTTTTAACATATTCTGTAGTACAGGGGGTGTTTGGACTTACAGCAACTAGTATTTTATCTATATATTTAGAACCTTGTAACGCTTCAATAACATAACTAATCATTGGTTTCATATTAACTTCAATCAACGGTTTTTCATAGTCAAGATCCATCCTACTGCCTTTTCCTCCAGCCATTATTAATGCAGTTGTCATTTTTTTACTCCATAAAAAAATTTACTTTAAATTATAATATCTTTTAAGTAATATTAAAATATTTTAGAAAAATGATTATCAAATATTAAAAATAATAGCTTAAAAATTAAATATTTTATAATAATATATATTTTATAAATAAATATAATGATAAAAACAAAAATAATCATAAAAAATAGAAAATAATTTAAAAAAAAGGAAATTAAAAATATGTTAGACACACTAAAAACAGTGATTTTATTAGGATTCTTAACAGCGGTACTTATCGTAGTATGTGGAGTTATAGGATCCATATTTCATTTAGGTTCTCTAGGTATATTAATAGGATTTATAATTGCAATAATTATGAATTTTATATCATATTTCTATTCTGATAAAATTGCATTATCTGCATATAATGCACAAATTGTTTCAGAACAAGATGCACCTAACTTACATCAAATAGTCACTGAATTATCAAATAATGCAGGAATTAAAAAACCGAAAATTGCAATTATCCGATCAAATGATCCAAATGCATTTGCAACAGGACGTAACCAAGATAATGCCACAGTTGCTGTTACAACAGGAATTCTTAATTTACTTAATGAAGAAGAACTCAAAGGAGTTTTATCTCACGAATTAGGTCATGTTAAAAATCACGATATATTAATAAGTTCAGTTGCAGCAACTGTTGCTGGAATGATTGTAACTGTTGCTAGTTTTGGAAGATTTATAATGTTTTCAGATGAAGATGATATGGGAAGTATAATCTCATCAATACTTATCTCAATAATTGGACCTATTGCTGCAACAATAATACAACTAGCAATTAGTAGATCAAGAGAATATGAAGCTGATGCAACTGGTGCTAGAATATGTTCAAATCCTCTAGCTTTAGCTAATGCTCTTAGAAAAATAGAAATTGGAGTTGAAAATGAACCTATGTTAGATGCAAGATCAACAGATGCACATATGTTTATTATAAATCCTTTTGGAGATATGGGAAGTAAACTAGAAACTTTATTTTCAACCCATCCAAGTACTGCTGAGAGAATTAGAAGACTAGAAGAAATGAGTAGTAATGGAAATTACTAGCTAAATATTTTAAACCCCTTATCTTTTTTTTTAAAAAAAATAATTACTTATTATATTTAATTCTTTGTTGCATGATACACATTCCTCTTTTTGAACCACCAATTGGACTAGTGGGACTTCCAAGTGAATTCATACATCTTGCCATCATCAAAGAACCTAATGCTAAACCATCCTCAGTAAAAATGATATTTTCAAATTTATCTTTAAGATATTCTTCTATAAATTGTGGTTTATAACCCGTAATTCCAGCACGTCCTGTAATTCCTAAAGTCACATTAGAATCAATTAAATCTAAACTAACTGTGACATCAATTAATCTTTTAATCAAATAAGCATAAAAATCATCAACTTGTACTAGAATTTGATCATTTGAAAAATCTTGAACTACACTTTCAAATTTATTTATTAATCCTTTAGTATTATTGATTCTTGAACCAATTACTTTAATTGAAGAATTTTTCATAGCTTCTGAATCTATTGAAATTAAACCAAAATTATCAGTACCTGAAGGAATTTCTATAACATCAATATATTTATGTAATTTAATTGTATTTTCATGAATTAATTTTTTATCAAAAATAGTATCATTTATACAATAATCAAAATCAATTGTTGAATGATCATCATCAATTATATTAGATCCCCTTAACATAATATCTGAAATTCCACCAGCGAGTCCAACATAATTACATAATAAATTAGCATATGGTTTTGAATCATCAATAACTTGTCCTGCAAGTGTAGTACCCATATCAATAGAAATTACAGGATTTCTATAATCTATCAGAGAAGATTTAGATGCAAGTTTTATTCCTGCTGTTACAAGTTCACTTTCCATTTGATTTGAAACTATGCCTGTTGTTTTTGGTGGTTTAATACTAACTACTGATCCATCAAATTCAATATTATTAAAAAAAGAGTATCTTCTAATATGTTCTGGAATATTATTTACACTAAAAGGAGCTCTCATCTGCGAAGGTTTCACTCCTGCTAATAAACAACCATTTGAAAGTGCTTTTATAATATATCCAATTTCATTAGATAAACTAGAAATTGCTACAACACCTGTTGATCTTACCACAAAATCCAAATCTTCAGCTATTAAATTTATCTGATTTAAAGATTCATCTATAATATCTTTTACTGCCTCTTCAATAGCCTCACTAGATAATGGTTTATTCCATATTGTTTGACCAAACACTTCTTCTGATTCTTTTGGAAGACGAATATCACGAGTTAATTTTACAAGCTTATTTAAATGATAACTTTTATTTGTTTTAATATTTGTTGTAATAATTATGGATTTAATTGTTGTATTACCTAATTCTATAGAAAGTACGGTGTAAAATTGATCTTTAATATCATTTGTTGATAATACAGGTATTGTAACTTTTTCTATTGTCATAATATCAATTTATAATAAATTTTTATATGGGTGTGAATCCACAGGATTTATTCCAATATTTTCATTAGCTTCTGCAATAAACATATCTGTCATAGCACATGCTGTGAAAGCAGATCTTGTATTCTCAATAGGTCCAAATAAAACAAAATCTCCTCCAGCCATTTGTTGAATAATATTTGCACCAATATCACAAACTGGCCATACTTCAGGATATTCTTTTTTATAATCTTTTATCCATTCCCATGAAGATGGTACATTATGAACACCACTTCCTGCAGGATATCCCCAAATACTTTTTTCTTTCATTGTTGTTTTAATAGCACTACCTGCTCCTTGACCAATAGGTGTTACTGCAACATCCATTAAAGGTTTATATATTCCACAATCAGAAGCTATTTCAAGTAAACCTTTATCTAGAATTCCTGAACCATTATCCCATAGACTTATTTTTCCATCAACACCTGGTTCTGTTGGATTAAAACCAAGAATAATTGAAGAAGTTATATCAGATTGTGCTAATTGATCAATTTCTTCATAGTCAATTGACATATTAATTGAATTATAAACCGTTCTTTCTGCCAATCCATTTTCTGTTACGTATTTTGCCCCTTCCATACGAGCATCAGCAGATGTTGAATCTATAAGAAATGGAGAATCAGAGATTGAAGTTACATAATCTATGTATTTAATTAATGCTTCAGGTGTTGCTCCAAATATTTGAATTAAATTAGGATTACCTGTTTTATCTGTCATTTCATCCATTGTGTTAATTAAATCTTCAGCTTTTGATTTATCAAAAATTCCTTTTTTTTCATCAGATATGATATTATGTCCAGCATAAAAAATAGTTCCAGCAAGTACTGTTGGATATTCTCCAGGTTGCCCTCCTACTTTCACACCATAAATATCAAATACTTCTTGTTTTTTTTCAAATTTAAACATGAAAATACCTCGTTATATAATTATAATATATGGAGTTTCATTAAAATAATAACAAATAATAATGCTAATACTACACCATACAAAATTCCAATATCTCTTCCAATATATCTCCCACTTTTTTGAGAAAATTCACCATGAGATTCTTCTAATTTTTCTTCAAGACGATCTAAACGTGCATTTATTTCTTCAAAATTATCTTTTAAATTATCAGACAATTAAAATCCTCCTTTAAAATATAATATAGGTAATCCTACAAAAACAAATGTAAATATAAATCCTATGAGTATACCTTCAAAACGACTATTTTCAACTCCATTGATTAATCTTTGTCTTCTACCAATAAGTTGAGTTTTATAATCTATTGATTTTACTATTTTACTAATATTTTCTATTATATATTTCATTTTATAACTCACATACCTATAGTAATTACAATTACAAGAATTAATGTTAAAATAAATCCAAAGACCATCCCTTCAATTTTTCCAGCACAATATCCGGAAGTTAATTTTTCACTACTTGCTACTTGTTTAACCTCAGAATGAATTGATCTTATACGAGTTTCTATCTCTATTAATTGAATTGATGTTTCATCAACACCTACTTGACTTATATTTTCTTCATTTTCATATTCTTCTTGTGAAGATTCTTCTTCTTTATCATTTAATTCAACAATTATTGCTTCTTGTTCATATGCACCTGGATCATTATTAATACATTCATTAATTTTATCAGCAATTTCATCTAAATTTTCATTATCAATCATATTTACTAATACAATTTGTTTTTGAAATCTTTCTATAGCTTCAATTGTTAGATTTTCAACAAAAGGTATTGCTCCTTGAGATCCATTTATTGATTTTGTATCCCCATCAATACCATTTTCATATAATGCTTCAACGGTTTGTCCTGTTATATGTCCTTGAACTTCTGATCCACATACTACTAGAAAACGAATATTACTATTTGATACAATATTTGCAACAACTTTTTCAATTCCTAAATTTTCAGTATGTAAAGGTCCAGCAATAGCAGCACCTAATTCTACTAATTCATCATTCATTTTAGAACCTAATGACACCACTGCTACAGGACTGTTAGAATTTCCTACTGAATAATCTCCTGTTTCAAGAGGCCATCCACTAATTACTTCTTTTTTATCTACCAATACAATCACCCATTAGATTAATAAAATTATAACCACCATTGCAATTATAATACCAATTACAATATTAGTTAATAATCCAGCTTTCCGATATACTCCTTCCCTGTTTAACTCAGATAAATAAGATGTTGTTCGTGGATCTAATGATGTTTCCAAATTATCAATTGCTACTTCTAAATCATCTATTTCTGAGATCAAATCATCTATTTCAAATATTTTATTTTTATTTAATGAATTATTTTTTGATCCTACAATTCCTGAGTTTACATCTAAAACTAATTCATCATCAATAATGATTAATGTTTCATTCATCATCACATCCTCCTTTTATCATCCATATCCCATAAACCAGACCATTTAATTGATGCTGCCTGATGTTTTACATATTTAAAGAATTTCATAATACTAATAATACAACCTAAAGAACAGATTATTGTATAAACATACCAGTATGGATTTGTAAACATACTTATTATTGATATGACTATTAACATTAAAAAACCATATGTTAATGTTAAAGATAAAGTTCTATATTGATCTTCATTTGGTCCACTACAGGTATTAAATGATGTTTGTTTAACAATTATTGTAATTACCATAAGCAATATTAACAAACCATTCTTAATTACTGTTGAATATATTAGATTTGTATCATAACTTGATGCTATAAATGTTGACATTCCAATAATACTTAGCATTGTTGATATTGATATTGAAATATATGATTCATATAAAATATCATCTTTAACTTTAAGTATATATTTAGAAATTAATGATATTATCAGTCCCATTAAAGTTGCAATAATTATGCTAAATATTGGAAATAAAAATTTTTGATTTAATAATATTGAAAAAGTCATCCCTGTTATTGAACTTATAAGTCCACATGCTGTTAACATATAATCAATAGGAGGTTGACCATTTACAAGTGTTGATGTATTAATATGTCTTATTGTATTTGTTCCATAAACCAAAGCAAGTAATGTTACAATTATTGAGAATATTCCACCAATATAAGGCAATTCAGTAAGATATATGGAAATTATACCTCCAACTATGGCTACAATCATTATTACACGATAAGGTATTAAATCATTTTCCATTTTTATAATCCTCCTAAAATAATTGTGTAAATACATGCAATAACTACAGAAACAAATAAACAAGAAACAAGAACTACTTTCATATTTTTAATAAAATTTTTATCATAAAAACCTTGACTATTATTTTTTGTAGTATATGCTGTTATTGATGCAATAATAAAGAATAATAATATTGATAGAACTGCAGATACTGCTCCATCAACTGACCCAGTTGTTTTAGATAAAAATTGTGAATATATTGTATAGAATATTAATGAACCACCAAAACCAAAAATAAATGATCCGATAATTCCACTAATATATGAAATTGTTGGAATTCCATGACCAGATGTTTCTGGAGATATGTAATTATTTTGTTCAAATCCTGTCAATGGATCTTTTTGAAAGTTAGAAGTTGAAGGTACAACTCCAACACCAAATATATGAATTATATTTGAAAACAACATAATTACTGATATTACTATCATTGATACTACTGATCCACCTAATAAAACAATAATTTCTGACTCATTAATCAGATATAAAGAACTTAATATTGAAATCATTCCTAATACAATAGCAATAATAGGAGTTGTAGTTGAAATTCCAGCATTACGTGATAATGATGCAGATGAACCACCAATAGGAATAAAATAAACACCTATTGTTGTAAATAATGAACCTATAATTATACTAATTAATAATTCAAACATAACTTATACTCCTAATTATTTTTTCTATAAACTCCATATTTCTCATGAGCTTTTTTATCTAATATATAATTTAAAAATATCATTACTAATATAAGAATAAATCCAACAATTATTCCACCATAGATTCCAAATACTATGAAAATCCAGAAAGTTAAGAAAATAACTAAACCAAAACATAAACCAGTCAAATATCCTGAAAATTTAGAACTAATATATAAAATATCAATAGAATCTCTTGAACCTAATGAATCTTTTGTTATTAAATTCTGTGATTGTTCTTCTGAAATTCCTCTTCCAAATATACTATGTTGATATAATTGTTCTGTACCAAAATGAACATTACCAATGATAGAAATTAATGCACCAAGAACTACACCTACTAAAAATTCTAAAATAGGTAAAGTAATTGAAATTACTGGTTCTAAATAATATATCATAAGATATGAAAGTAAATTAATTGAAAATAAATATGTGAATGTACATGCTGCTATAATAGGAATATTTTTATACAAAACATCCATAAATAATGGTTGATTATATAATGCTTGACTTGTCATTCGTCCCATATATGAAGTTATTGAAATAATAACTTGAATTAAGGTTGTAATTGCTGGTGATAATATTAATACAACAAGTATTGGTTGATTTAGTAATAATAAAATATAAGAAATAGCCCCAGATATTGTTGCCATAGTTCCTATAAATAAAGGTTCTGATTTTACAGCTTTTGTAAATAATTTATGTATATTACCTTCCTTTGGAGCTGTTGAAATTTGAGAATTTAAATTTCCAGAAAAAGTTATATCTGCTTCTAAATTCCCAAATATTCCTGCAATAACTGCTGATAAACTCATCAGTGTAATTATACATAGATTTGATATTATATCCATAAAGTTTCCTCAATATGATTAATCAGCATATTTTTGAATAGTATATTCTACTTTATCAATAATTTCATCTAACTTCTCTTGGGTACAGGATTCTCCACGAATCACATCTGTTATAATCTCAACAATAGTTCCTTGAGTTTCTGGTTTTTCAGGCATAACTGCTTCAGTTTTAACTCCAATTCTAGCAAAATCTTCAAAATCTAAAGGATATTGAGCTATAATAATAATTGGTTTGTTAACATTTTTTAAAGCATGTCTTGCTTTGTATATTATATGATTTTTTACTCCCCCAAAATGGAATAAAACTACTTTATGTTTTCCCATTTGTGATACTTCTTTTGGAGTTACTCCGAATAAACCAGATCCCCCACCACTTGGAGTATCTTTTGGTACTCCTGAACCAGCATTTAATACTAATGTACTTGTTTCAACATTAGCTTCTCTTAATGCAAAAGTTATTTCACATACTGGTTTGGTAATATGTCTATGTCCTGGAGACATTGCAACTGCTAATAAATCAGTTCCACTTTTAGCATAAGTTCCTCTTTGTGCAATTCCTCCACCTTCACCTATTCCTCTTGTTTCTCGACAATCAACAATATGGGTTCGTTTTCCTATCATTTTTAGTCCACTTCCTAAGATTAAGTTTTTATTATATAGTTATATTATTAATAAAATATATTTTTTTAGAAATAAGTGAAAAAATTTCTTAAAAAAATTAATAATATATTACCAAGAAATAAATATTTATGCAAATCATGGCAGATGTTGGAGGAATACCTGGTAAAAATTGTAGAGGATTTTGTAAATATTGTTATTTTAAAAATGTTAAAGAAACAAAAGTATTAGGCTGTAAAAATTGTCCACCTGGACAAATAGGTTGTGTTCATTGTACCACAGAGACTAATATGAAAAGAGATTATCTCCCACCATTTCAAGTATTATCTTCATTACAAAATAACATATTTCAAACAGAATTTTCTGAAAATACTATGGTAAATATCACAGGAGATGGTGATATAAGTTGTTATCCTCAATTATTAGAATTAACTCAAGGAATAAAAGATATGGGTCTTCCAATCCATCTAGGTTATACTAGTGGTAAAGGATTTGATGATTCATCTATAGTGGATAAATTAATTAATAATGGTGTTGTTGAAACAACATATACTGCATTTTCTACCAATAGTAATCTTAGACGAGAATGGATGAATGATCCATCTCCTGAAGCTTCAATTGAATCCTTAGAAAGATTTTGTCAATCATGTGATGTTCATGCAGCATCTATTATTATACCAGGAGTAAATGATGGTGAAGAACTTAGAAGAACTTGTGATGATCTTGAAAAATGGGGTGCTAAAGCTCTTATACTAATGAGATTTGCAAATAGTAGAAATCAAGGTTTAATATTAAATAGTGATCCTATAATTCCATCAGTCAAACAACAAAGCATTGATGAATTTGAACAGTTAGTTAAAGATATTTCAAAAGAATATAGTTTTAGAGTTACTGGAACACCTTTATGTGATCCTGAAACTGATAGTCCTTATGCTTTATCTAAAGATAAAAATAAAGAATATTTAGAAATATTAACTGATATTAAAGCTGAAGCTACAATTATTACAAGTAAAATTTCTTCAAAATATATTAAAAAAATACTTGATAACATAGGTGCTTCTGATTATATTAATGTAGTTGCTACCAAACAAGAAATAGCCTGTTTAATTACAGAAGAAGATTTAAGAGATTTAGATTTAAATGAAATTAAAGACACTGTTATTATTCCTGGAAGATGTTATGTACATGATTTAAAAGCTGAGGAAATATTCAGAAGAGATGGAAAATTCAGGTTAATTCATAGAGGACCCGATATGTTAACAGCTGATGGTGAAATGAGTGGAACTCTTAGTAAAGAAGATGTGTTAAAACAAGAATTATTTGCTTTTGAAGATTTAATTGAATTAATAAATTATATGGGAGTTCCTATAAAAAAATAAAGAATAAATAAAAGTGAAAATATGAAAGGTAAATTAATTGGAGATATATTAGTTGTAAAAAAAGTACCTGAAAATCTTGATGAACTTCTCAAGTTACCTTATATCAATCGAGTTGTTAAAATTGGACATATACATGGCCAAAAAAGAGAACCTGATGTTGAAATGATTTATGGAGAAGGTACTGAAACTATTCATAAAGAAAATTATTGTAAATTTAAAATTGATGTTGCAAAAGTTATGTGGTCAAAAGGTAATACTGGTGAAAGACAACGCATGAGTAAACTACCTGAAAGTAATGAAACAATCATTGATATGTTTGCAGGAATTGGTTATTTCACAATTCCAATGGCTGTTCATTCTAAACCTAAAAAGATTTATGCTATTGAAATAAATCCTGTTTCTCATAATTTTTTATATGAGAATATTAAACTAAATAAAGTAGAAGATATTGTTGAACCTATTTTAGGTGATTGTGGAAAACAAGAATTTGATCATGAAGCTGATAGAATTATGATGGGATATATTGGAACTACTCATCATTATCTTGATAGTGCTATGAACTATCTTAAAGAAGGAGGAATAGTTCATTATCATGAATCTACTCCAGAACCAATATTATTTACAAGACCTGTAGAAAGAGTTAAAGCTGCTGCTGAAAAACAAGGCAGAGAAATTGAAGTTTTAAATAAACGTACAATTAAAAAATATTCTCCTGGTGTTTACCATACAGTAGTTGATATAAGAGTAAATTAACTCTTTATCTTTTTTTGAAGATTTAAAGCTTTATTATATACTCTTTTTTCTAAATAATCTTCATTAATAAATTTTTCATAAACTGGTAATCTTTCAACCAAGTTATAATTAATTATTCTCATTTTATTTTTTAAATCATTAATTTTAGGCCAAGGTGCTTCAGGATTTACAAAATCATCACTTATTGGAGATATTCCTCCCATATCATCAGCACCTGCAAGAACAAATATTGATATTAATTCATTGTTTAAGTTTGGAGGTATTTGTATACTTACATCTGGAAACATTAATGATGCAAGTAATGTTAATTTTACCAAATCAATCATATCAGGTTCTGGATGATTTTCCATCAAGATCCCTTCTTTAGGTTTGAAATTTTGAAGAATTATTTCTTGAATATGTCCATATTTATCATGTAACTTTCTTATCTTAAATAAAGAATCAACATGATCATCCTTAGTTTCACCAATTCCTAATAATAATCCCGTAGTAAATGGTATTTTTTCTTTTCCTGCATCTTCAATATATTTTAATCGTTTTTTAGGATCTTTTCCAGGACTATCTTTATGTACTATTGTTTTTAATAATCTTTCATTTGTTGTCTCAAGCATTAAACCCATTGATGCATTTACTTGTGATAGTTTATGTAGATCATCTCTTGAGATTATCCCCATATTAGTATGTGGTAGAATATTATGATTTTCTAATGAATTATCTGATAATTTATACACATAATCCACCATTGTCTCACAGTTATAATCTTTTAATTTTTCCTGAACTTCTTCAATTGTATCTGCTGATTCACCAAATGTAAATAATGATTCTGTACAGTTATATTTTTGAGCATCAAGTAGTAATTTTTCAACTTCATTTTCACTCATAAGTAAATATTCTGCTTCTTCAGGAGTTTGTTTAAATGTACAATAACCACAATTATTTCGACAAATATGTGTTAAAGGTATGAATATATTCTTTGAATATGTTATGTTATGATTTTCTCGTGAAATATTTATTTTTTTAAATAAATCAAGTATATCTATTATATCATAATCTAAAATATTTCTTGCTTCATTTTTTGAAATTAAATTATTCATAAAGAACACCAAAAAAAGTTAAAAAAAAAGGAGAAGTTTAAATTGATTCAAGAGTTATTTCAACATCTTTTACATTAACAACCATAGATTCTACAAACATTGGTCCAACATTTGATTTTTCAGACCATACAGATATAAATACTGCAAGTCCATCAATTTCACCAATTATATAATCTACAGCAAAACCAGTTATTTCAAATGAATGTTTAAGATTTTCTATACCGAGAATACCATTAGCTTCATCATAAACTTCAGTTGTATTTCTAAATACTTGGTCTATTTTTTCGGTTAGATCATTAGCTTTTTTAGAATTTGAAGGAACTTCAATAATATCAAACTCTTTAAATAGATTTTGTAATTTTTCAGATCTTTTATCAATATCTACTTTAGTTCTTGATATTCCTTTAATAATCATTGCTTCAGAATTATGAAGAACAGGTTTTGAACCTTTAAAAGCATTCATATAATCCATAATTTTTCTTGATAATTCAATTACTTCCACTTTATTCACCTTCATTATTATATTCTTCTCTTAACTCTCCAAGTGATGCAACTTTTTCAGCATAAGCATTATGTTGATGGATACTTTCTTGATTTACTTGTTTAATTGTTACCATTGAATTATCTGGTAATGTAGGATATTTCTCAACAAGTCCTATTACCATATTACGTACACAATCTTCTACAAAAACAGGATTCTTATGAGCATTTGTTACTATTCTATTTTCATCAGGTCTTTTTAATATTTCACATACTGGTGAACTCATAGAATTTTGAATAATTTCAATTAAATCATCAACATTTACATTTTGTTGTTCAGATACTTCTAAAAGAATAGTACCTACACCTCTTTGATTATGAGAAGCAAATGTAACTGCATTTAATACTTTTTCTGTTGTTTCTTCATCTAAAAATTCAAGTAATTTCTCTTTAGAATCTTTTTCAACAGATTCTTGTGCACATGGACAAACTGTCATTCCTACTACTTCTGCACCTATCATTTTTTTTACAGAAATACTATTATCCTCATTTTTATATGCTACTGCTCTTGCAATTATCTGAGTTGTTTCTTGAGTTTTCTTATTTGTTACTGGAGATAACTTATTAATAACATATTCCCCTCTAGCTTCTGTTTCTGCTCTTTTTGCATATTCATGTTTTTCAAGTAATTTTTTTACAAGATTTGCACAAACTGTTTCTAAATGAATCTCATTTTGATTTGCTGACTCATCAATAATTTCAGATATAGCTTCAGGATTTCGAGACATGTGTACTCCCTTTTGAGTACTTGGTAAGTCTACAAATGCATTAAAACTAGGTAATAAAATAATTGGACGTTTATCATCCCGTTTTATTTTTAATAATTTTTTTACACCAGTTACTCCTACTCTTGTAAGAGATATTGGTACATTTGGTTGTTTATCTTGTGTATCTGGAAATTCGGGAACTGACATTATTTAAAATCTCTCCTTTTTAAATAGTTATTATTAATATTAATTTAAATCATTTTTATTTTTAGTTAATATTATATTATTATTTCTTAATTATTCTATAGTATATATTATAGAATTTATTTTTTATAAAATAGATATTAAAAAAATACATTAAATAGTTTATACAAAAAAAGTTTAAAAAAAAAGATATGGTTTATAATTATTCAAAATCAATCATTGAAGTATTTAATTCTTCTTTTACTATGTTTAATACTGTTTGAGTATATGTTCTTATAACAGTTTCTTCTTTTAGTAATTGTTTAATGAAAGCATTTAATTCATATGTATTTCTGAATTTAGCTATAATAAAACCATCAAATTGTCCTGTTACATCATAAACAGCCAAAAGATTATCTTTATATTCATCTTTATCGGCTAAAAATCCCACTGTTCCACCTTTTATTTCTAAACCAATGATAGCTGTTAAGTTATAGCCTAATTTTTCATGATCAATTACTGGAACAAATTTACTAATTATACCATATCTTGTTAATTTATCTACACGATTATGAACTGTTCCTACAGAAACTCCTAATTCTCTTGAAATTTTCCTATAAGATTTACGTCCATCATCACTTAAAAGTTCTAATATTTTTTTATCCAATTCATCCATTTCTATAATCATGTTTTCTGTTTCTTCATTATATTCTGGATATACATCGTTGATCATGGTCATTATCCTCCATTTATTTTATATTTTTAAAATCCCAAATTTGATTTCTAAATTTTTATAAAGTTGCCTTAAAATGTTAATACATAATTATACAAATTACTATTTATATACTTTTTTAAAGTTTATATAAAATTTTAAAAATATTATAAAAAATTTATAAAGTATATATTAAAAATTGAATATTTTGTCTAAAAAAAATGATAAAAAGATAATTTTTAAATAGAATATAACTATATTCTAATTGTTATAATTTTATAATATTATATAAAATATTGAGAAAAAATATAATCAAATATTTTTTCAAAAGAATATCAAATAAAATAATAATTATTTAAAAGGTAAATACATACATAATAATTAAGAATTTTAATTTCTTTATTTAGAAAAACGATGAACTTCTTAAAAAAAATACGGTGAAAACTAATGAAATGGTATGTTATATTTATTATTATCATCCTTCTTGGTGTTGGTTTTCTATTTGTTTCAACAGAACAATCAGATAATATTGAACCTTTGGGTCGACTTGCATTTGTAAAAATTGCAAATCCTGACATGTACCCAGAGCATGTTCATGCAAATTTATTAGCCCAGTATGGTGAAGAACGTGACTCCAAATGTGCTATAGTTCTACATTATGCGGGTAGTTCTAATTATAGAAATTTCCAAAATGGTAATGTGTATATTATTGAAATGGCTTTTATGGATACAGCAGGAGCTCAAGTAAATATTGATTGGAACCAAGTACTTGATTATGGTATTAATGGTGTCCCTGATGATAAATGGAATTACAAAGTTGATGGAGAAATTTATGATAACTTTGATGATGCTTGGGCAAGAGTACTTGAAATGGCAGAAGAACACGGACAAGACGGACCTATACCAATGGTATGGCATGGAACAGTACGTCAAGGAAGTGTATTTATAAATCCAGGTTGTGGATTCCCATTATATTATCAAGTATGTTGTAAAGAATATGGACATATTGGTGGAATATTACATGCAATTTCAGGATCAATATTCCCTTACTTTAATAATCCATACCGTGCATATGAAATAGAACACGCATCAGAATTACAATATTATTACACATATAATATGTTAAATTATGAATAAAAAAAATAGTAGTGATTATTCTACTATATTTCTTTTTTTAAAAAAAAAAAATAGAAATTATTTATTTAAGAATAAATAATTTAAAATTATTTTTCAGATCCTAATTTTTCTTCTTTAATATCAAAAATTAATTGTTTAAGTTCAGATAGTGGCATGTCTGTTCTCATACCAGTTAATTTAAAATGGGTTCTGGATATGAAATAACCCCTATTTTCAATTTCATCAATAACATCATTAATTTTTGGAGAACTTATTTTCAATGTTTTACATATTTTATGAATATCATAAAATGAAACAGGACCATCAGCTTCATCATGACATTTACCTAAAAGAGTTAATAATTCATCTTTTTTATTTAATTCAAGAGAATTAACTGATTCCATTGTATCTGCAATAAATTCCTTATCCCATATTTTACCTAACCATAATGGTCCTGCTATATTATATTTGCTACCACATTCACTACATGTTTCTGGAAGATTTGGTGCAAAACCATAACTTAGTTCTCTATGAAGACATTCAGGACAATGTGCTATAAAACCTATATTTTCTAGTGATTCATTAGTTTTTTTACCACCACGTTTTACAACTGCATATATTCTCATATAATGTTCTGTACTATGAGAGAATAATACATGTAAATATTTCTGATTTACAGCTAAATTTCTTGCAACAAATGCTGTTAGTATTCTAATTCCATTTTCATGACAATACTCTGTTTTTTGAGGTTCAGCCCCATATTTTCTTAAACATGGATCATGATATGTTCCACATAAAGCAGAAGTATCTGTTGCACTTATACATATTAAACCTCCAGGACGAATATTTGCTGCTGTTGATTGAGTAAACATTGAAGGAGTTCCAAAAGGATCAATATCTACAACATCAAATAATCCTTTATTTGATTGTAATAATACATTAGCATCATTTTTTTCAACTTCAACATTAGAAATACCATTTAGTTCTACATTTTTTCTAGCAATTTCTACAGCTAAAGGATTTACATCCCCAATTATTACCTTTTCAACACCATGTATTTCTTTAGAATATCTTACACCTCTAATACCTGTTCCTCCAAAAGCATCAAAAATTGTTATATCATGATCTAATTGTTTTCTATATTGATTTATTATAGCTACAGAAATATCTCTGTTTAATTCCATCACAGGATTATAAAAAACAGGTGCTTTTGCTGATACTTTTTCAAAATCTGGTACTTCTATGTTAACTAATCCTTCTTTAATATAATGTGTATCCATCATCTTCCATCCTAAATATACGAATTAAAAATTTAAATTGAAAATAAATTATCTTATTATTATATTTCTATTATTCTCTATGTATGAATTTATATAATTAATATTATAACATTATTATCAAGATTCTTAATTAATTTTTTCTATAAGATAACAATATTATTATAGATTAAATTAAAGATATTAAAGCAAGAAAGAAATTTTCATTTTATAATCTATTTATTTTAATTAAATAAAAGAAATTAAATAAGTAATAAATATTTTATTTTATAAGTATTATACTCATTTATCAGAACATAAAAATTTTTCAAGAGTGAATTATATGATAAATATCGCAAAACCAATAATTAATGATGAAGAAATTGAAGCTGTAACAGAAGTATTAAAATCTGGAATGTTAGCTCAAGGATCAAAAGTTGACTCATTCCAAAAAGAATTTGCAAAATATGTTGAAGCTAACTATGGAGTTGCTACTAGTTCAGGAACAACTGCTTTACACACAGCACTTTTAGCTGCTGGAATTGAACCTGGAGATGAAGTAATTACCACACCATTTACATTTGCAGCTACTTCAAATTCTATATTATATTCACAAGCAAAACCTGTATATGCTGATATAGATCCTAAAACTTTCAATTTAGATCCTTCTAAAATTGAAGAAAAAATAACTGATAAAACAAAAGCAATACTTCCTGTTCACTTATATGGTCAAACAGTAGATTTAGATCCTATGGTTGAAATTGCTGAAAAATATGATTTAAAACTTATTGAAGATGCAGCACAAGCTCATGGTTCAACATATAAAGGTAAAAAAGTTGGAAGTATTGGAGACTTTGGATGTTTTAGTTTCTATCCAACAAAAAACATGACTACTGGAGAAGGTGGAATGGTTACTACTAATGATGAAGATCTTGCAGAAAAAGCTGGAATGGTTCGTGCTCATGGAGAAAGTAAAAGATATGAACAATCATTATTAGGATATAACTACAGAATGACTGATATTGCAGCAAGTATTGGTCTAGTTCAACTTAAAAATATTGATAAATTTAATCAAATAAGAAATGAAAATGCTCAATATTTATCTGAAGGATTAACAGATGTTGAAGGTATAACAACACCTGAAGTTGCAGATTATGCTACTCATATATTCCATCAATATACTATTAGAGTTTCTAAAGATAGAGATGAATTTAGAGATTTCTTAACTGAAAATGAAATAGGAACTGGAGTTCACTATCCAATTGTTTTATACAAACAACCTTACTACCAAGCTCAAGGTATTACAGGAGATTGTCCTGAAGCTGAACTTGCAGCAAGTCAAGTAATTTCACTTCCTGTACATCCTTCACTTACAACAGAAGAACTTGATACTATTATTGAAACAGTGAAAAAAGGATCTGAAAAATTATTACAATAATTCCACCCCACCTTTTTTATCTCTTTTTTTATTAAAAATTTAAAGGAAAATGTTTAGTTATGAAAATTAAAAAAGAAGAATTTAATAACTATGTTAAAAATAATATTTTTAAAACTATTAATAATTATAAGCTTATTGATGAGAATGATAAGGTTATGGTTGGTGTTTCTGGTGGAAAAGATAGTATTTTAACACTTCACATGTTACATCAATATCAACTCGAATCAGATGTGAATTTTACATTAGAAGCTGTTTGTATTGATGAAGGTATTTGTGGATATCGTAATGAAGGAATCAAAACGGCAAAGATGAATTGTGAAGATTTAGGTATTCCTCTTGTTATTTATTCATTTAAAGATGAGTGGGGTTATGATCTTGATGATATTCATGATATTTATAAAAGTACATGTATGCCTTGTGGAGTTTATAGAAGATATTTATTAAATAAAATTTCTGATTTACACAAATGTGATAAAATTGCAACAGGTCATAACATGGATGATGAGATTCAATCATTTTTAATGACTTTTTCAAGAAATGATCAGAATAAGTTTTCTAAATTTACTCCTAAGCTTAATAGAATTCATGAAAATATGGTTCCTAGAATAAAACCTTTATGGCAACTTCCAGAGAAAGATGTTGGTATTTGGTGTGTTGTTAATAATATTCCAATCCATGATGAGGAGTGTCCTTATTCAATCAGTTCTCTAAGAAGTGATGTTAAATTATATCTTAATAAATTAGAAGAAAAACAAAAGGGTATTAAAAAAAATATATTTAATTCTTTCAAACAAACATTTAAAGTTCCAACAAAAGAAGTTAAATTAACAAAATGTGAATTATGTAATCAACCAACAGCAAAAAGTCCGTGTAATGCTTGTAAAATGACTGAAGAAATAAAAAGTAAATTATAATTGGTCTGCTGTTTTAAAACATGACCCACCATATATTTCTTCTTGCATCTTTTGAACAGCATATGTTGCTTGATCAATTGTATCTGCTATTTTTAGAATTCGTCTTTTTTTAACATTAATTGTTTTTCCACACGTGCATTTTCTTGTTTTTGTTGTATCTTTTGAATATAATACACGACCACAATTACATCTGTATATTAAATATGTCAAAACTATCACCTATTTTTCTAAAATCCTAGTATTGTATGAACATATGGTACAAATACATTGTTTATTATCATCAATACTCCTATTGTACATCCAAGATTTGTTCCTATTACTACAAGTATTACTCGGAATAATTGATTGTGCCATAAATCTTTAAATGATTCAAATTTTGATAATTCATTTAAATCTTTAAATCCTACTTTTCTTAATTTTCCTTCAACAAGTCCTGAAAACCATCCTGCTGCAAGAAGTGGATGTATAACTGTTACTGGTGCTACAACCATTCCAACTAGTGCTGATCGTATTTTTGATCCTGATAAAAGTGAACCAATAAAAGCACCACCTCCTGCAAATATTAAGTAGTTTAGTAATCCTCCTTCAATATTAATTCCTTGTATATATGCTACAACAAATATTAAAATAAAGATTATTGGTATAAGATATATTACTACTTTTCCAAATGATATTCTTGATTCCTTTACTGTACTAATTGACTCAATGGGGGGTATCGTCTCCGGATTTTCAAGATATTCTAAAATTCCATTCTTATGTCCAGCTCCAATTACAGCTACTACATTTTTATCTTCTAAACTTTTTAGATTGTATGCCATGTAAGCATCACGTTCATGAACTAATGCATTATATCCACCAGGTGATTCTTCTTCAAACATTTTCATTACTTCAATGATTGTGTCCTCTTGTTTTAATTCCTCTATTTCTTCTTTAAATTCTTCATCATCATCTTTATCATAGAAAATGAATGATAAAATTATATCCCATACAAATGATAATTTTTCTCTAAGTTTCATACCATTTATTGTTCTTTTTAAGGTAACTTGAATATCTCTGTCAATTAATGCTATATCTGCATTTACTTCATGAGCTATTTTTATTGCTTCAATCATTTCAGAACCAGGATTTACCCCAACATCTTCCCCCATTTTACTTTGCATATTTGCAAGTAGTGCATTTACAATTGTTACTGTGAGATTTGAAGATTTAAGAATAGTTTTAAGATCAAACTTTTGTTCTCTTTTAATCCCATTCATTTGATCAATTAAACTATTATATCTTCCCATATCCAATTCAATTGCTACAATTTCAGGTTTTTTATCATAAATCGTTTCCCTTACTGATTCAACACTTTTATCTGATATATGTGCTGTTCCCACTATTTCAAGTGATGGTTGATGAATTGGTTCTATTATTTCTTCATCTAAATCAGTTGTATCTTCTTCTTGTTGTTGATTATTTTGTTTATTTTGAAACTGTAATATTGGTGGTTTAATAAAAACTCTCTGATTATCATTTGAAATATTATTTTCGTCATTCATTCTATCACATGTTGATTTTTATTTTTTATAGGTTAATCCCTGATTTGTTGAAAAATTATTCAATCTATTATTTATTTAGAAATTATATAAATTTAGTTTAATTTATTCTTATATATTTTTTCTATATTTAACCAAATATAATCATAAGTATTATAAAAAAAATAATATTAATTAGATTATTAAGAACCATGTGATATAAAATGAAGATTATTACTACGCCAATGTGTGAAGATGTTTTAAAAATAGCTGGAATTAAAAATTATAGTGTAGTTAAACCTACCGAGATAAAAGATGCTGATGTTGTAATTACATTATCTGAAACAGAAACATCAATTGATAAAATTCCAATTAAATTAAATACTTATTCACAATTATATGATAGTATTTTAAGTTTAAAGGATAAATTTAATAATAATATTAATGAAGTTGAAATGGATAATATTGAAGAATTAATTAAATTAAATAATCAAAAGAAAGATGATCGAAAAAATACTAAGGTCAAAGTATATAGTAATTTTTTAAAAGATACAATTTTAGATATGGGTTATACAATTTCTGATTCTGATTATGATTTTATAGTTGTACCTGATTATATGGATATAGAATTAGATAATGAAAATAAAGTTATAATAGTTCCTTCACATAAAAATGTATCTAAGAATATTATTCAAAGAATAAGAGAAAGATATGAATTATTGGAGAATATGTTATGTATGCAACAATGACTTATACTGGTGGAGTTCACAAACATTATGAAATGGAAGAGTTAATTGAAGATTTAGGTGGATTTATTCTTCAAAAAAATAAAGCTCAAGTAGATATTAGTATCACCATAGCAGTACCTGAAGAAGATACTGATAAAATTGAATTAAAAGCTAAAGAATTATTAGGTGATGTTCAATTATCTCCTTTAGCTAGTACTGAGATTGCTGTTGTTTCACCTACTCTTGCACGTCAACATCTACCTCATGCAGCTTGTGATATTGCTGAATATTTAAGAAGATATGGTACTAAAACAAATATGATAGGACTTGCTCGTGGTGCTGGAAAAGGTATTTCTCAAATCAGTAAAAAAGAAAAAGATTTAATTGAAGAACATGATCTTGCAGTATTTTCATTAGGAAGTTTTGAAGATTGTATTCGTAAGAAAAAATTCTTATTTGAAGATATAGACATACCAGTTATTGTTACAGGTAGCCCTGAACTTACTGCTGAAGAACTTAATGCTAATGCTTATGTTACTGGATTTGGTAGAATTCCTCGTAGATTAAAACGTGGTGAAAATATAAGAGCCCTTAGAGAGTTAGCAAGTACTGCTGAAGATTTAATTTCTAAACAAAAAGAAGCTATTGATGAAGATCCTCTTATAATATCACCTGTTATTACAAAGATTATTCTTGAAAGAGAAGTTCCAGAAATTAGTGATGTTATTGCACCTATGGCTATTGTTAGTCAACTTGATGGTGTTCGTGTAAAACTTCCTTTTGATGAGTATAGTGATATTATTGCAGATGTTGAAGTTGAAGGATACCGTCTTGGTGATGTAGCAGAAATTAAAAGATCTAAAATGTATGATCATATCTTAGTAAAGATCCTTCCTGAAACTGCTATATTATAACTTAACCTCCTTTAAGATGTTTTATGTTAAACATTTTATTTTACTTTATTTTTTATGAAGATTACTTTTTTTAAATTTAAATGTTTTAGATTTAATTTTATTTTCCTATTATTTTATTTATAAAATATAGATTAATTTTATAAGATAAGATTATAAAAAAATTATATTATAGAATATTAAAGAAATTTATAGATATTTTATTATTAAAAGGAAAAATTATTTTTTTCTAATGATTTTTATATAATAGGAGTTATTACTATGGCACATGAACATGGGGCTAATTTATCTGAAGAAGATAAAAAAGCAATTATGGAACAAAATATTAATATAACTCGTACTTTAGCAAATATTAAATATAAAATTGCTGTTATGAGTGGTAAAGGTGGAGTTGGAAAATCCACTGTTGCAGTAAACTTAGCTCAAGCATTTAACGCTATGGGATTAAAAACTGCAATTTTTGATGTAGATATTCATGGACCTAATGTTCCTAAAATGTTAGGTATTGAAGATAAACAATTAGATGTAAAAGGAAATAAATTAATACCTGTTAAAACTGATGATGGTATTTCTGTTGCTTCTATGGCATTTTTAATTGAAAGTAATGCAAATCCTATAATCTGGAGAGGACCTCAAAAAACTGGTGCTATTAAACAGTTAATTTCCGATGTTGCATGGGAAAATATAGATGTTATGATTTTTGATAATCCCCCAGGTACTGGTGATGAACCATTAACAGTTTTACAAACAATTCCAAATTTAGACGCAGCTGTTATGGTTACTACACCTAGTTCAGTTTCAGAAGAAGATGTTCTTAAATGTGTTTCTATGACTAGAATGTTAAATATTAAAAACATTGGTTTAGTTGAAAACATGTCTTACTTTGAATGTCCTGATTGTAATAAAAAAGTTAATCTTTTCGGTGAAAGTAAAGGAAAAGAATTTGCTGAATCCATGGACATTGATTTCTTAGGAGATCTTCCATTCAGAACTGCTGTATCAGAATCTGCAGATTTACATGACATACCTATTGTCAAATCAGAACCTGATTCACCTTCAGCTAAAGAATTTATGAAAATTGCTGAAGAAATCAAAGAAAAATACATGAATTAAGATTAATTTTTATTAATCTTTTTAATTTACTTCTTTTTTTAAATTTTTTTAAATATACTTATTGTTAAACTAGTTTTGATTAGAAAAAACTTTTAATAACCAAAAGTTATATAAAAAGAATATGTTATATATTATGTTAAACAAATAATAGAATATTGAAATAATGTATTTATATAGAATAAATTAAATAATAAGAAAAGATAATTTTATAATGATATAAAAGAAAATAAAAAATTCTTACATTAACATAGAAGTAATATTATATTACTCTTATTATCGAATATAAATAAAATAGAGGTGTAACCGATGAAACCAACAGATAAAGACATAAAAGGAACAACTACCGTTGGATTTGTTTGTAAAGATGGTATTGTTTTAGCAACAGAAACAAGAGCTACAATGGGCGGTTTAATCGCAAATAAAGGTGCTGATAAATTATTCCAATTAGATGATAAAATTGGAGCAACAATCGCAGGAACTGTATCACATGCACAATCATTAATGGATATTATTAAAGCAGAAATTTCATTATACAAATTAAAAAACGAAAAAGAAATGTCAATTGATGCAGTTGCTGTTCTAACAAGTAATATTCTAAAATCAGGACCATACTATGTTCAAACAATTCTTGCCGGAATAGATAAAAATGGAGCAAAATTATACACATTAGATCCTAGTGGAAGTTACATTGAAGATACATGTACATCAACAGGTTCTGGTTCACCATACGCATTTGGAGTACTTGAAGATAGATACAACGAAGATTTAACTGTTGAAGAAGGAAGATTTGTTGCAATAAAAGCAATAACTTCAGCTATGGAACGTGATGTTTACTCTGGAAATAATTACAGATTAGCAACAATTACCGAAGATGGTATGAAAATATATTCTAAAGAAGAAATTGAAGAATTAAAAACCCAAATTTAAATAAATTTTTATTCTTTTTTTTAAATTTTTTTTCATTAAAAACAAATATTATTTTATATTATAAAAAATTATTTTTAAAAATTTTAAATCATTACTAAAAAAAGTTATATATAAGATAAAACAAAATAGTAAATAATTATTTTTAAGATGTTACTTTATTTTATTTTAAATATTAAATTATAAATCCAATTTTATTTTATATGAAATTAACCCTTTAAATAATAAAGTAATATAAGAATAACATTTTCATAATTCAAAAAAAAAATTTAATGATATTTTTAAATATTATTTTTACTTGTTATACATGAATTATTGATTAAATAAAAAAAAAGTACTTTCAATTAACAGAGATTAAATATTTTACCTATTTACTTTTAAACAACTCTATGATTAAGTACAATTCTATTTTAAAATTAAATAAACTTATAATTAAAAAAAGATCAAGAGAGAGTGATAATTATGAGTATGATTGAAGAAATTACAGAAAAGATTACAGAAAAATTACCTGAAAAAGTAAAACTAGCCAAAGTTGAATTTGAAGGTCCTGAAGTAGTTATATACACAAAGAATCCAGAAATAATTAAAGATAATGGAAATATCATACGTGATTTAGCAAAAGATACAAGAAAAAGAATTATCATAAGATCTGATAAATCAGTTCTTTCAGAACCCACTGAAACTATTGAAAAAATAGAAGAAATAGTACCTTCTGATGCTGATATTACTGACATTTCATTTGATGAAGTTACTTGTGAAGTTATCATCGAATCTAGAAAACCAGGACTTGTTATTGGTAAATACGGAGCTACATCCAGAGAAATTGTTAAACAAACAGGATGGGCACCTAAAATCCTAAGAACACCACCAATAAATTCTGAAACCATACAAAGAATCAGATTAACTATGAAAAAAAATAGTAAAGATAGAAAAGAATTTTTACAAAGAATTGGTAAAAGAATTCATAGAGAAGCATTATTTGATAATGATTGGGTTAGATTAACATCACTTGGTGGATTTAGAGAAGTTGGACGATCATGTCTTTTCTTACAAACACCAAACAGTAAAGTTATTCTTGATTGTGGTGTTAATGTTGCTGGAATAGATGATAAAACCTCATTCCCATTTTTAAACGTTCCAGAATTTAATCTAAATGATCTTGATGCAGTTATTGTTACTCACGCACACCTTGACCACTCAGGATTTATACCATACTTATACCACTATGGATATGATGGACCTACATATTGTACAACACCTACAAGAGATATGATGACACTCCTCCAACAAGATCATCTTGATATTTCACACCGCGAAGACAAACCATTACCATTTAATATAAAAGATGTTAAAGAAACACTCAATAAAACAATAACTCTTGACTATGGAGAAGTTACTGACATATCACCAGATATAAGATTAACATTACATAATGCAGGACACATTGTAGGATCTGCTATGGCTCACCTTCATATTGGTGATGGTAAACATAACTTTGTATATACTGGTGATTTTAAAAATGAGAAAAGTAGATTACTTGAACCTTCAGTTACAAGATTCCCACGTATTGAATCCATGGTAATGGAAAGTACATATGGTGGTCATGAAGATGTAACACCAACACGTAATACTGCAGAAAAAGAATTAATCAAAACAATATACAGTACATTAAATAGAAAAGGAAAAGTTCTTATACCTGTATTTGCAGTAGGACGTGCACAAGAAATAATGATTGTACTTGAAGAATATATAAATCATGGAATATTAAAAGATGTTCCTGTATATATTGATGGAATGATTTGGGAAGCTACAGCTATTCACACAGCACACCCAGAATTCTTAAGTAAAGATCTAAGAGATCAAATATTCCATATTGGTAAAAATCCATTTACCTCAGAAGTATTTAGAAAAGTAACTAATAATGAACAAAGAGCAAGATTAATAGAAAGTAATGAACCTTGTATTATTCTTTCAACATCAGGTATGCTTACCGGAGGAAATTCAGTAGAATACTTCAAACATTTATGTGAAGATGATAAAAACTCAATAATATTTGTAGGATATCAATCAGAAGGATCTCTTGGAAGAAGAATACAAAAAGGATTTGATGAAATTCCACTTGAAACTGATGGAGTAACACAGTTATACAATATAAATCTAGAAGTAGTAACAGTTGATGGATTTGGTGGACATAGTGATCGTAAACAATTAATGGAATATGTAAGAAAATTATCACCAAAACCTGATAAGATTCTTGTATGTCACGGTGATGCATATAAAGCATTAGATCTTGCAAGTAGTATTTACAGATCATATAAAATTGAAACTAAAACTCCAATGAATCTTGAAACAACAAGACTTCAATAAATAAAAAAATATACTCTCTCATAACCTCCTATTTTATTTTAAACTATTTATAAAAAAAAAGATATAAAAATTAAAAAAAAGATATATAATAATAACTTACTTTATAACATGAGTATTTATTAATTTATGTTTTTTAATAAAATAAAAATATAAAAAATAAAAAAATAATATAAAATGATTACTTTTAGACAAATCGTAATTATAATATAATTAAAAAAATAATTAGAACATGTTAAATGATACAAAAAATTTATAACTTCAAAATAAGTTAAAAAAATTTTAATATAAATCTTGGTGAAATAATGGTTACATATTCTGAAGCAGGTGTAGATATTAGTTTAGAAGAACAAACTGTTCGTGCACTAACTGGAGAACTTTCTGAAACACTCGAGTACAGAAACA
Source organism: uncultured Methanobacteriaceae archaeon (assembly GCA_964530785.1). Lineage (GTDB taxonomy): Archaea > Methanobacteriota > Methanobacteria > Methanobacteriales > Methanobacteriaceae > Methanosphaera. Next base: position 33,448 of record CAZHBQ010000010.1, read on the forward strand.
TTATTAAAAATAATGGACATTTTGCAGCATTAGTTGATTTCGGTTCACAAGCTATTGCTATGAGTACTGATGGTGTTGGAAGTAAAATTTTAATTGCAAATTTAATGAATAAATTTGATACTGTAGGAATTGATTGTATTGCTATGGTAGTTAATGATATATTATGTGTAGGTGCAGAACCTATTGCTATGGTTGATTACTTAGCTGTTGAACATCCTGATCCTGAAATTGCAAGTCAAATTGGAATTGGATTAAAAGAAGGATGTAAACAAGCAAAAATATCAATGATAGGTGGAGAAACAGCATCACTACCAAAAATTATTAAAGATTTCGATCTTGCAGGAACTGGTATTGGAACAGTTGATAAAGAAAACATAATTACTGGTTCTGAAATTAAAGATGGTGATGTTATAATAGGTATTTCAAGTAGTGGAGTACATAGTAATGGTCTAAGTTTAGCAAGAAAAGCTTTACTTGACATTGCAGGATATGATGTGACTGATAAATTACCTACTGATGAAAATATTACTGTTGGAGAAGCATTACTTGAACCAACTATTATTTATGTAGACCCAATTATGGAATTATTAAGTACTGATATTGAAGTACATGGTCTTGGACATATCACTGGTGGAGGATTCAGTAACTTAAAAAGATTAAATAAAAACATGACCTATATCATAGATAACTTACCAGAACCATTACCAGTATTTAAAGCTATACAAGGTACTGGTATTGAAGATAAAGAAATGTATCATGTATTTAACATGGGAATTGGTTTTGCTGTTATTCTTGATGAAAAATATCAAGAAAAAGCTCTTGAAGTATTAAATAAATACCATAATGCTTCTGTAATTGGTAAAATCAAAGAAGATGCAAATAATCGTGTTTTAATAACTACTCATGATAATAAAGATATAGAACTTTAAACAAAAACACGAGATGAAAAAATGAAAATAAGCATAGAAAATGAAACTAAATTAATTGAAGATATGTTACAAGCATATGGTGTTGATCCTAAAGAAGCATCTATAGTTGCTGCAGTAATTACAGATGGTGATCTTAAAGGATTTTCCACCCATGGACTTGGAAGATTCCCACAATATATTAAAAGTATAAAAGCAGGAACTATTAAAATTGATGGTGATTACGAAGTAGAAAAAGAATCAGCATCATCTGCTCTTATTAACGGAAATCATAAATTTGGTCACTATGTAACTGTAAAAGCAATGGACTTAGCTGTTAAAAAAGCAAGTGAAACTGGTATTGGAGTAGTAGGAATCCATGACAGTAACCACTATGGAATTGCTGGATATTACGCTGATTTAGCATCACTCCAAGATATGATTGGTATTGTTATTTCAAACACTGAACCTGCTATTGCACCTTTTGGTGGAAAAAATGCTTTATTAGGAACAAACCCTATTACAATAAGTATTCCTTCAGATAATAATGATAACTATATTTGTCTTGATATGGCAACAAGTATTACTGCTAGAGGAAAATTATTAGAAGCAAAAAGAAAAAATGAAGAAATACCAGAAGGATTAGCTTTAGATAAAGATGGAAATCCTACAACAGATCCAAGTAAAGGACTTGAAGGATCAATTTTACCATTTGGTGGATTTAAAGGATACGGTTTAGCATTCATGTTTGAATTATTAGCAGGACCTCTAGTAAGTGCTGCATGTGGTACAAGTGTACAAGGAACAGCTACACCTGATGTAATGTGTACTAAAGGAGATTTACTTATAGTAATAAATCCTGAATTCTTTGGTGGATCTATGGAATTTAAATTCTATGTTGATCAATTTGTACGTCAAATCAGAGAAGAAAATGGTGTTGTACCTGGAGATCGTGAAATAGAAAATATTAGTAAAAATTATGAAAATGGAATCAATGTTGACCCTACATTATATGAACAATTAGTAGAAATGGCTAATGAAAAAGAATTAAACATTGAATCATACTTTGAAGAATAGTTAAACTATTACTTCCTAACTTAAACTCCTCTTTTAGAACTACTTTTAATAATATTAAATTTAAATAAATTAAATATTATATTTACTAATTGTATTAGTTATAATAATTTATAAAAAATAATTAAAATTATTAAACAAAATAAGGTTGTGATTAATTTTGGATAGTACAGACGTTATCTATCAAGGATTAAAAGATGCTGGAATTAACTTTATAGTAAGTGTTCCATGTGCAAATTTAAAAAAATTATTAAATTTAATAGATGAAGATGAAGAAATTAAACATGTTCCTGTTACAAGAGAAGAAGAAGGATTTGGTATCTGTGCTGGAGCATACATGGGTGGATTAAAACCAGCTATATTAATGCAAAACTCAGGACTTGGTAATAGTGTTAATGTATTAACATCACTTTTCAAGTTATATAAATTCCCCATCTTAATAATTATAAGTCATAGAGGAACTTTAGGTGAAGGAGTATATGGTCAAGTTCCAATGAGTAAAGCAACAACTAAAATTTTTGATAGTATGGATATAATGTATGAAAAAGTATCTGATCCAAATGAAAGTCAAAGAATTGTCTCTGAATCATGGAATTTAGCAAAAATATCAGAAGAACCTTATGCTTTATTATTTGATATTAGCTACTGGAAAAGAGGTGTAGAATAATGTTAAGATATGATGCTATTAAAAAGATTGTTGAAGATCTTGATGATGAATTATTAATATCAAATATAGGTTTTCCTTCAAGAGAATTATATGGAATATCTGATAGATCAGAAAATTTTTACATGTCAGGTTCAATGGGAATGGCTACACCAATTGCATTAGGTTTATCTTTAGCTTTAGAAGAAAAAAATAATGATCGTAAAGTAATTGTTATAGATGGTGATGGTTCTCTTCTTATGAACTTTGGTGAACTTATTACAGTATATGCTCAAGATCCATCAAATTTAATTATTGCATTAATTGACAATGAGGCATATGGATCAACAGGATCTCAGAAAACATATAGTTCAGATGTAAACTTATCTTCTATTGCAAAGAGTATTGGATTTAAAGAAGTACACTCAATTGATGCTAAAAAAAGTACAGATAATATAGATATTACAAAATATCTTGATAAAAAAGGACCAATATTTTTACATATAAAAGTAGAAGCAGGAAATACAGATGCACCAATAATTGATCTTACACCTTCAGAGATTAAAAATAGATTCATGAATGAAGTTAAAAAATAAAAAAAAATACTTTTAACTTTATTTTTATTTTTTTACAAAATAAGTAATAAAAGATTATAAAAAAGTATTACTAGTGATTTAAAAAATAATGCTCCGACCGGGATTCGAACCCGAGTCTTCGGCTCGAAAGGCCGAAATGATTGGCCGGACTACACTATCGGAGCAATTACAAACTAAAATTTCATACATAATATGAAACTCTTTTTTAAATGGGGCCTGGGCCGAGAATCGAACCCGAGTCACGGGATCCACAGTCCCGAAGAATAACCACTATCCTACCCAGGCAAATAAAATTTCTAAGCAAACATCATCGTAAGTGCGGGAGCAGGGATTCGAACCCTGGGAGGCCTACGCCAACAGGTTCTAAGCCTGTCCCCTTTGGCCAGCTCGGGCACCCCCGCATATAAAATATAACCGCATAAATTATATGTGGAACGTGTCGCTTAATCAAATTCTAGAAATTAAAATTCAAGAATAAAAACTAAGTTCTAGAAAAATGCTCCGACCGGGATTCGAACCCGAGTCTTCGGCTCGAAAGGCCGAAATGAT
>CAZHBQ010000011.1:0-36609 GCA_964530785.1 uncultured Methanobacteriaceae archaeon
TGTTAATTCACCATAACCTACATGTAATAATGCATTACCATCTTACGTACCATATTCCATAGGAAGCTTTGTCCTACAATTGTGAATATAAGAACATTATTTTCACATTTAAGATCAACACTAATAATTTCTCTGTTAGGATTTTTTTCATTTCTTTTTGAGAAATTTCTAAAATTATGTTTTCCAACAAATAACTGCATTGCTTCTTTAATTTTTTCAATATCTAATTGTTTATCTTTAAATGGATCTATTGGCTGAATATATGTGTATGTTCTAGTTAAAGGAAAACGTACTTTAAAGCCATATGGAACACGTGCTTCTCCAATAATTTTTATATCACGTGGAAGAAGTCCATTTAGCTTATTTATATAAATATCTTCATCAGTAATAAATGAGATAACATTTCCTGTTGAATGAACACCCTTATCTGTTCGTCCAGCAACAGAATAATGTGCTTTCCAAGTGTCTGTGATAATATTTGTTTCTTTAAAAACTTTTAGAAGTTCTCCTTCTACTGTTCTATAGTTAGGTTGTCTTTGATAGCCATGAAAATTAGTACCAATATATGCTATTTTTAATGCAACTCGTCTCATATATATTCAAATTTATTTTTTTTTATTATAATAATTTATTTTTTATACTAAAATTAAGAATCAATAGTCTTGATTTATAATAATAGTAAGTAACATAAATTATAGTAGTAATTAATTTTCGATAAAATAAAATAAATTAAATAGTATGAGTTGATATTATGATTATTATACCTGCTGTAGATCTTAAAAATGGAAAATGTGTACAACTAGTTCAAGGAGAACCTGGAACTGAACAAGTAATAATTGATAATCCTGCAGAAGTAGCACTAAGCTGGCAAGAAAAAGGAGCTTTAAGATTACATATCGTTGACTTAGATGGTGCATTAGGAAGTGGAGAAAACATACCTATTGTTCAAGAAATTGTAGAAAAAACATCAGTTCCTATCCAGATGGGTGGTGGAATACGTTCAGTTAGTGATGCAAAAAAATTATTAGATACAGGAATTTCAACAATAATTATAGGAACAATGGCAATTAAAAATCCAGAAGTAATCAAAGAATTATCAGATGAATATGGTTCTGAGAGAATATGTATATCTCTTGATAGTAAAAATAATCGTGTAGTAACACATGGATGGAAGGAATCAACAGATAAAACACCACTTGAATATGCAAAGATTTTTGAACAAAAAGGTGCAGGTTCAATTTTATTTACAAATGTTGATGTTGAAGGATTACTTGAAGGAATAAATATAGAACCAGTAAAAGAATTAATAGATAATATATCTATTCCAATTATATATTCAGGTGGAATAACTTCTCTTGATGATTTAAAAGTTTTAAGTGATATTGGAGTAGATTATGTTGTAATAGGTTCAGCATTATATAAAGGTTTATTTGAATTTGAAGATACTTTAAAATATCAACAATAGATGGGGAGGTATTATTTATTAAAGTAATGGCATCAGGAACATTTGATATTCTCCATCCTGGACATGGATTTTATTTAAATGAATCAAAAAAATTAGGTGGAGAAGATGCTGTTTTAATGGTTGTCGTTGCAACAGATAAAACAGTAAGAGAAAATAAAAGAATTCCAATAGTTGATCAACAACAAAGAAGTGAAATGATTTCATTATTAAAACCAGTTGATGAGGTATTTATTGGTGATGAAGAAGATCCTTTTAAAATTGTAAGAGAACAAAAACCTGATATAATTGCAATAGGACCTGACCAAAATTTTGATCCTGAAAATTTACATAATCAATTACTAAAAATAGGATTAGATATAGAAGTAGTTAAAATAGAAACATATAAAGAATTTGAATTAGATAGTAGTTGTAAAATTATTAAAAAGATTAAAAAAACACATTTCATAAAAGATAACTTAGAAGATTGTGATTATTAGCTTAATAATTTAATTTCTATAACTTTATAATATTTCATAAAATTAATATAGTATATTACATATATATAAATATAATATGATTTTATGATTAAATTTCAGGGGGATTCTTATAATGGTAGCAAAAGAATATTATGATATTTTATTAAAAATTACAGACATTATGGAAGAAAAAGGTGGCGGAATAATATACATCCGCAACGAACCAGATTGTTATACAATAGGTACACGTTATTATGATCAAGAAATTGCAGATTACTTAGATAATAATGTGGAAGAATGGATGGGTGAAGAATCAACTCTTAAAAAGAAATCCAAAAAACGATCTAAAAAACAAGATAAAGTAGAAGAAATCTATTACTTATGGAAAATTACTCTTCCTGAATAAGTATAAACTTCTATTAACTATTTTTTTTAAAATTTAAAAATTATAATGATTTATTATGATATAATAAAAAAAATCAACAATAAATTATAATTCTCAATTAAATTCTTATTCTAAAAAAATAAATAAAAGGTGTATTCATGCTTGAAGAAATATATAATAAATCACTAGATAATCAAATAACAAAAGAAGACGCATTAGAACTAATAAGATCTGCAAATCAATTTGAACTATATGATACAGCAGACAGATTAAGACAAACAATAGTGGGAGATAAAGTAACATACGTTGTTAATAAAGCAATAGATATTACAGACCACTGTATGATAGGATGTAAATTCTGTTCATTTAGAAATCATGAAAACTACAAAATGAGTAATGAAGAAATCTCAGACAGTATCATCCAAGCAAAATCAGTAGGAGCAACAGAAATCTGTTTATTTGGTGGAATAACAAAAGATATGAATATAGACTACTACTGTAACTTAATTAAAGAAATAAAAGATGAACATGAAATATGCTTACATGCACTATCACCAGCAGAAGTATATCAAACAGCAAAAAATTCAAACATAACAACACAAGAAGCATTACAACAACTAAAAGAAGCTGGAATGGACACAATGACAGGTGCATCAGCAGAAATTCTAGTAGACTCAGTCCGTCAACAAATATGTCCAAATAAACTATCAACACAACAATGGGCAAAAGTAGTAAAAGAAGCACATGAAATAGGAATTCCAACAACATCAACAATAATGTATGGAAGTATAGAAACATGGGAAGATAGAATAGAACACCTATTCTTACTAAAAGAAATACAAGAAGAAACAAAAGGATTTACAGAATTTGTACCAATGACATTCCTAGGCGACAACAATGAACTAGGAAAAATATCAAATGGAGCAACAGGAGTAGAAGATCTAAAACTTCACGCAATATCAAGAATAATCTTTGGAAATGTAATACCAAACATCCAAGTATCATGGGTAAAACTAGGACTTAGAATGACACAAGTAGCACTAACATGTGGTGCAAATGACATTGGAGGAACAATGATCGAAGATAAAATATCCACAGCAGCAGGAGGAGGATATGGCGGATACCTCCCAGTAGAAAAAATAAAAACACTAATCACAGACATAGGAAGAATACCACAAGAAAGAACAACCAAATACGAAATGTTATAAAAGCATGTAAAATCACCCCCACTCATCTTTTCTATTTTTTAAATAGAAGATGAAAAATAAAAAATAAAAAGAGGAATATGATTAATGTTTAAAAAAATACTAGTACCTATTGATGGATCAGAAATATCAAAAAAAGCAACAAAAAAAGCTGTTGAGCTTGCCAAAGATCTTGATGCTACAATTATGATTGCAAATATCATGGATCAACATATTCCAATAGCTTATGAAGAACAAGAAGCAAAAGCAAATGAATATATTCAGGAAATGGTAGATTATGCAATAAATGAAGATGTTAAAGTTGAAAGTATGATCTTATTTGGTAGTCCTGAGTATGATATTGCAACTATTGCACGTAAGAGTGAAGCTGACCTTATAGTTATGGGAACTCATGGAAAAACAGGACTTACTGCAAAGTTATTGGGAAGTTTTTCACAAGCAACACTCAAACATGTAGATTTACCAATAATGCTTATAAAATAATTAATTAACCTTCTTTTATTATTTTTTTATTTATTACAATGATTATATACTCAAGAATATCACCAATTGAATTAATATCATAATCAATATCAATATCCATGCATGTTTTTGTCACTTGTTTTATACATGGAGTTATATCATCAATTGTCATTAGATTATTTTGAACTTCATCTATCAGATTTATTATCATACTTATCCATGAAATATTATTTGAATTGTTGTTAAATAAATAGAATTTAGTTGCATATTCTAATTTGTCAATACCTGAATTTTCATATAAATTATCAAAATCTATGTTAAATCTAGAAAGTCTACTTAGTACAGTTTTTTGATATTCTTCACTCATCCATGTTTGAAAATATAATGCTTTTCTTGTTGCTTCTTGAACTGTTTTTGCAATTAATTCACCAAGTTTTGAATGTTTTCCTGCATTTTCTATATTATTTGAACTTGACTTATTTGATACTACACAAATTCCATCAGTTCCAGTTCCTGTTGCAATACATGTTGAATATTGACTTTCTAATTTTAAATCTTGAAGAACACTTGTTTTTGCTTCTGTTGCTGTTATAAGTGCTGTTACTAATGATCCTTTTTCAAGATTTGCATTAATCATTAAAAATATATTAATTGTACCTACTTGTACATACTTATTATTATATTCATAAAATGATGCTGGATCTCCAGCTTTTGTTCCATTTTTATCTGCTCCTGCAGTTACTAGTGCAGTTACTTCTAATTGTTTATATTTTTTTGTTGATATTGCATAGTTATCCATACATGCTGATGTTATAAGTCCTGTTGAAGTTAATGGATCTAAACCTAATTTTTCAAAACTTAATTTTTGAAAATCTGGATAACTTACAGATTCAAGTATTTGATAATCATCCCCTTCTACTGACTGATTTACAACAGATGTTATATTTTCCTGATAACCACCATTTAGCCATGATGATATTATAAGATTATTATCAACATTAAATTCTATAATTAAAGACCCATATTTTACAGATATATTAAAAGTATCAGAAGAATAGATTCTTTGAGAATAAATTTCACTCATAAATAACACCTCGTTATTATTCTAAATATAAAATTGTAAAAAATAGTTAAATAAAATAGTAATAGTCCTTAGCGGAGTCGAACCGCTGTCACAAGATCCAGAGTCTCGTAGGATTGCCACTACCCTAAAGGACTAAATAATTTCGTAATACCTAATGTATTACATTATAAAAATCTAATTATTATCATATTTAAATTTATTTGAAATATAGAGTTTACTTAGATAATAAAAACTTACCTTATAATTGATTATTTAAGGTTATTAAAGTATATATAGTATTAAAAAATATAATAAATAACAGATAAAAGTAAAGAAAATATTTATGTGATTCTATATGAATAAAAAAAGAGGATTACTAATTGGAAGAATGCAACCTGTCCATAAAGGACATATAAATGTTATACTAGAAACATTAACAGAAGTAGATGAGTTAATTATAGGAATAGGTAGTGCTGAAAAAAGCCATACAAATTCTAACCCATTTACTGGTGGTGAAAGAGTATTAATGCTAACTAAAGCTCTAAGAGAATATAATATAGATCCTTCACGATACTATATAATACCTTTAGAGGATATTTCATGTAACTCACTATGGGTTGGTCATGTTAAAATGTTAACACCACCATTTTGTAAAGTATACTCTGGAAATAGTCTTGTTCAACAACTATTTGAAGAAGAAAATATACCTTACACACAACCTCATTTATTTAACAGAAAAGAATTTTCAGGAACTGAAGTTAGAAAAAGAATGTTAAATGATGATGATTGGGAATCATTAGTTCCTTCATCTGTAACTAAAGTCATTCATGAAATAAATGCTGTTGAACGTATTAAAAAGTTAAATAAAAAAGAAATTAGTGAACTAGTATAAAATTAAATAAAAAAAATAAAACGAGATGTTGAAAATGGGATTCATAAGAGATAGTATTCATGGTGATCTACACCTGACTGATTATGAATTAGAAATATTAGATACTGTTGAAATGCAAAGACTTCGACGTATAAAACAATTAGGATTTACTAATTTAATTTATCCTGGAGCTAATCATACACGTTTTGAACATTCAATAGGTACATTATTTTTAGCAAGTAAACTAGGTTCACGACTTGGACTTGATGAAGAAATCATTGAATTATTAAGAATATGTGGTTTACTTCATGACATTGGCCATTCACCTTTCTCACACGTATCAGAAAGAGCACTCAAACATGAACATGAAACTGTAACTAAAGAAATAATCAAAGATTCAGCAATAACTGATATATTAAATAAAAAATTTGATCCAGAATTAATTACAAATATAATTGATGGAAAAACTAAATATGGAAAAATAATATCAGGAGATCTTGATGTAGATAGAATGGATTACCTTATACGAGATTCATACTATACTGGTGTAGCATATGGTGTTATTGATACAGAAAGATTACTATACAGCCTAACATATGAAAATGATGATCTTGTATTATCATCAAAAGGTGTTCAAGCAGCCGAATCAACATTACTTGCACGCTATTTTATGTATCCTACAGTATATCAACATCACACAACTAGAATAGTAAATAGTATGTTTAGAGTATCTTTAGAGAGATTATTAGAAGATAAAGTAATTTCTGAAGAACAACTCCGTTATCTTGATGATGGAGATCTTATTAATATAACAAGAAATACTGAAGGTATTCCACAACAAACAATTAAAAATATAGATACAAGACATTTATATAAAAAAACAGATACTGTTCATCTATCTGAATTTGAACAACCAGAAAAAATAGTTGAAATGGATAAAAAATATTTAACACAGGCAGAAGAAGAAATAGCACATAAACTAGATATATATCCAGAAGAAGTTATTATTGATATGCCTGAAGAGTTATCATTTAAAAAAATGAGTATACAAGTTAAAACATATGATGGATTAAAACCATTAACTAAAGTTTCAACAATTATTGATTCTCTTAAAAAAGCACAATATAACTATGCTGATCTTGCATTATTTATGTCAAAAGAAAATAAGCAAAAGGCAATAGATAAGAATATTAAAATATCAGATTATCTTACTCTACCAATGTGATAATTATGAAATATAAAAGAGAAATAAGAAAAGAACTCAGTAAGACTGAATATTCTCAATTTATAAAAAAAGTAATCAAATATAATCAAAATCATGGAGAATTAGCTCCATATATTATGCTTGATAATACTAAAATATATAAAAATGAATATATTGAAGCTATAGAAAGTGTAAATAAATTTATTTTAGAAAATGGTCGAGAACCAGAAAAAACTATTATTTATGCTAAAAAACATCATTAAAAAGAGATTTCATTCTCTTACTCTTTTTTTGAAAAAAAAGTTACTATTTTTATTTAATATTAAAGTTTAAAAAAAGTGAAAAGGGAGTTATATTTAACTTCTAGGATTGTAATTAGGACTTTCATTTGTTATTGTAATATCGTGTGGATGACTTTCAGACATACCATTAGGTGTTATATGAACTAATTGTGCTTTTTCATGCATTTCTTTAATAGATTTTGCTCCAACATAACCCATTGATGATTTAAGTCCACCCATTAATTGATAAACAATTTGACTAGCAGCTCTTTTATATGGAACAACTCCTTCAATACCTTCAGGAACTAATTTTGTTGAATTCATATTACTACCTGATGAATTTTGGAAGTATCTGTCTTTACCAGCACCAACACCACCAGTCATAGCACCTAATGAACCCATTCCACGGTATTGTTTGTATTTACGTCCATTTCTAATTGTCATTTCCCCAGGTGATTCTTCAGTACCTGCAAGTAAACTTCCAACCATAACAGCATTTGCTCCTACAGATAATGCTTTTGCAATATCTCCAGAGTATCTAAGACCACCATCAGCAATTACTGGTACACCATGATCTTCTGCTACATCTGCTACACTTGAAACTGCACTTAGTTGAGGAACTCCAACACCTGCTACAATTCTTGTTGTACAAATTGAACCAGGCCCAATACCTACTTTAATTCCATCAATTTCTGCTTTTAATATATCTTTTGCTGCTTCTGCTGTTGCAATATTACCAAGTAATACATCAGATTCAACATTCTTATTCATTTCACGAACTGCTTGAATAATATCTGTTTTATGACCATGAGCACTATCAATTGCAATTATATCAGCACCAGCATCACTTAAAGCCATAGCCCTATCCATATCAAATGGTCCACAAGCTGCTGCTACAAGATAAGCACCATTTTTATCTCTTGCTGCATTTGGATATTTTTTACATTCTAAAATATCCTTCATTGTTACAATACCAACAATTTCTTTATTTTCAGATACTACAGGTAAACGTTCTACTTTATTTTCATAAGCAATATCTAAAGCTATTTCTGTATCTGTACCTTCATCTATTGTAACTACATTTTCAGTCATTGCTTCTGATACTTTAATATTTAAAGATTTTCTATGTAAAGGTTTAATATCTCTACGACTTATAATACCTACAACTACATCACTTTCATCAACAACAGGAAGACCACTGATTTCTTCAATGTCCATGATTTCCTGAGCTTCTGCTACTGTTTCATCAGGTGATATTGTCATAACTTCTTTTACTGTTAATTCATTTGCATATTTAACTTTTTTAACTTCTTTAACTTCTTGTTCTACAGTTAAATTTCTATGAATTACTCCAAGTCCACCTTCTCTTGCTAATGCAATAGCCATACTTGATTCAGTAACAGTATCCATAGCAGAACTTACAACAGGAATATTTAAATCATAATTTGTTGACACTTTTGTTTTAAGTGTAACATCTTTTGGTTCAATTGATGATAATCCTGGTTTTATAAGAAAATCATCATAAGTATAAGTATCTTCTGCTTTTGTTAATTTATCCATATATTTACTCATATAACGCCCCTTTTATTTTTAATATATTTAGAAATTGACTGCCCATTACTTAAAAAAATTATATAATTTTTTCTTAGTAATTTATTAGTATTATTTTTATCTAATTGTATAATTAAATGTTATCTTTTAATTGTTGTACTAACTCATGATTAATAGTTCCTTTATTTCTATCTCCACCAGTACATACACAACCTCGAACTCCCATAATATCACAATTAATTTCTTTAAGTAAAGCTACATCATTAGCATTAACTGAACCTGCTAGTGCTACTTTAAGATTATATTCATGTGATTTATCTGTAAATTCTTTTAATTGATCTTTATTTAAATGATCTGTTAATCTATGACCATCTTTTATGTATGTATCAAGCATTGCTAGATCACAACCACTATCATAAGCTACTTTAGGTATAATATCTGGTAAAACAGAGCCAATTTTATATGCATCAGCATATCCACAAGCTACAACAACTATTGAATCATCATATTCTTTGATTGTTTTTACAACAGCTTCCATTAATTCCATAGCTTCATCATAATTTTTAGGACCATATAATCCTACTTTAACATAATTTGATCCTGAAACTGCACAACCAAGAGCTGCAAGTGAAACTGTTCCAGGTTTATATGGAACATCACCAATTGTAGTACTTACAATTATTTCACCATTTGCATAATCACTAATTTCACGAATAACCCATGGAAAATTTGCTCCAAGTGAACCTTCTTTTGGATTTTTAACATCCAAAATATCTGCTCCACCAATTTTAGCTTCTTTTGCTTCATTTAAATTTATTGCACTTACCAATAATTCCATTTAAACACTCTCATTAAAAAAAAGTAAATTAATTTATAAAAAAAGTTAAAAAAAAATAAAATATCTTAGAATACTTTTAATTCTTTAAGTAATCTATCTCTTTCTTTTTTTAAGCCTTCAATTTTATCTTTATTTTTATCTTTATTTTCACGTTCAAGCATAGTTATTGTATTTGTTATTGCTTCAAGATTTAATTCTAAAGAATTGTACACCATTATTATATTCCCCCAATAAAATAATCCTAGAATTTTTTAATATTTCTTGTTACAGGTAATTTTCTTAACCAACCTATATCACTTTGATATAACATTCTTATATCTTCTACACCATATCTCATCATAGCTAATCTTTCAATACCTAAACCAAATGCAGCTACTTGAGTTTCTATACCTAAAGGTTCAAGTACTTCTGGCCTAAACATTCCAGATCCACCAAGTTCCATCCAACTTTTCTTTTCTGGAACATAAATTTCAGATTCAACTGATAAATATGTGTATGGGAAATATGCAGGTCTAAATCTTACTTTAAATCCTAATTTTCTATAGAATTCTTTTAAGATTCCAAGTAAATTTTTAAAACTCATATCTTCACCTGCAACTATTCCTTCAACTTGATGGAATTCAGGTAAATGTTTATAATTGATTGTTTCTCGTCTAAATACTCTTCCTATAGAAAACATTTTAAGAGGTGGTTTATTTTCATATAAATGTCTTACAGATAAACCTGTTGTATGTGTTCTTAAAACTATTTGTTTTGCTACATCTTCATTCCATTTATATTTCCATCCTTCAGATCCTGTATTTCCACCATGTTCATGTTCTGCTCTTGTTTTTTCAACTAAATCTTGACTTGGAAGAATAGCTTTTGATGGATTGCTTACATAAAATGTATCTTGCATCTCACGAGCTGCATGATCTTGTGGCTGGAATAACATATCAAAATTCCAAAATGCTGATTCAAGAATTGTTCCTTTTGCTTCATCAAATCCCATATCAATAAAAATACTTCTGATTTCTTCTATTGTTTGTTGTAATGGATGAATTTTACCTGGATAATTTTTTGGTGCAGAAGCATTAATATCATATCCACGGTAATGAAGATCTTTCCATGAACCTGTTTTGAGTTGTTCATGAGTAAGTTGAGTTGCTTCATTTTGAATTTCAAAACCTTTATCAAGAATTTGTTGACCTAAATCATTTATTGTGAATTTAAATTCTTGTCTTGTTTGAATATCAAATAATTCTTTTCTTTTATTGAAGTTTTTTCTTACTTTATTAAATTCTTCAGGAATAGTATCACTTTCAATATTCTTATTTTCATATAAGTATTTTAAGAATTTAATTTCATCTAAATCATCAACATTAACTTCACGAGCATTATCAGTTATTTTAAGATTACCATTATTCATTCTTGCCCATTGATTTCTCATTAAAGTACCAATTGCAAAATTCATTTGATTTCTTGTTACACCTGCTTTTTGCATAACTTCATCAATTGTTACTTCATCTTTAGATTCAAGTGCAAATTCTTGTAATGCTCTTAAAATTCTATGTTCAGGTAAACCATTAATAGCATAATCTTCTCCTTCTTGAGACAAGTTTATTATATCTGTAGAAGTTTTATCTACATCAATAATATTTTTACTTGACAACATTCCTGCTGCACTTGTTACTGCTTTAAGTGGCATGTCTTGTTGTTGTGCTATTTCTTCAGGTGTTAAATTTGGATCTTTTGATAGTCCTTTTAATAATTTTTTTTCATAAAGATGTAATTCATTTATTGTTTTATCTATCATTAAGCTTATTCCCCCAATTATATGCCAGTTAGAGAATATTTATCTACTAATCCTACAAATAATGAAGCTGCTGTAAAATCAGCTGTTGTTCCAGGATTATATTTATTTTTTCTTAGGTAATAATCAAATTCTTTTAGTGAAGCTAATCTATCAGTTGTTCCAATATCTGTATTTTCCCATATTTGTTTAGCTTTCATAGATACTTTTTGTGATATTTCTTCACCATATTTTCTATTGATTAATGTATCAGTATTATTTGAAAGTATTGTTAAATACACTTCCAATGTAATATCATTTATTGGATATTCATCTACATACTTAGCATATGCTGGATATCCACATTCTGTTACTATTGGCAATCCATTTGTTAATTCATATGCTATTTTATCATAGTCTGCAGACATTTTAAGAAGGTCATAAATATTAATATGATTATTTCGAATATCATCAAGTGTACTGTTATTATTAACATCATATTCTGATGTTTTATTATCCATTCCACCAGCATCTGCAAGTGAAATTGCTTTAACTAACGCTACAGCATCATCAACATCAGTATTTCTAATAATTGTATCTAATGTTTTAGGTAAATTATTTATTGATTTTTCTTGAATTAATGCACCACATGTTGCTGCTATTGGAATATGCAACATGCTAATTCCTAAATTTGTATTAGTATGGACTAAATTATTTGTACTTCTAACAGAAGCAAGAATACATTCACCAATACCTATTTGATTAAGATAAGGATATGTTTTATGTCCATTGTAAGAAGCAACCTCTAACGATTCCCTTAAACAAGCACTACTAATTAGAAAATCCTCATATTTCATATCACTAAAATCTTGTGTTCTATGAACATTTCCAGGCTTAGGATATGCACTTACTTCAAGTAATGTTGATATTTCACCTAATTTAGCTATATCCTGAGTAGTTAAAATCATACGACTTAAAAATCTCCTAAAAATAATTATTATATGATAATATTAATGTATATATTATAATTTTAATTGTTTTGAATTAATTAAAAATTCTAATATATAATATAATACAAAAAATTTTTTATTATTAATTAAATTTATGTTTAAACTTATTATTAATCTTCTGATAATTTATAAGTTTATATTAAAAAAAAAGAGAGAAGGTTAGATTATTCTAGATCTCCGATCAATTGAGGTACAAAATAACTTATAATCATATCCGCACCAGCACGTTTAATACTTAACAAAGTTTCATCTAACAAATCAGTAGTAATATATCCTTTTTCAATACCTGCTTGAATCATTGAATATTCCCCACTTACTTGATAAGCTATTGTAGGCATTTTAAATGTTTGTTTTACTTCACGTAAAACATCAAGATATGCAAGTGCTGGTTTAACAATTATTGCATCACTACCTTCTAAAACATCAAGTTCTACTTCTCTTATTGCTTCATTGAAATTTGCAGGATCCATTTGATATGATTTACGATCTCCAAAACTTGGTGTTGAATCTGCAGCATCCCTAAATGGAGCATAATATGATGAAGCATATTTTGCAGCATATGAGAAAATTGGAATATTAATATAACCATTTTCATCTAATCCTTGACGAATAGCACTAACTCTTCCATCCATCATATCACTAGGAGCAACAACATCTACTCCAGCATCAGCATAACTTACTGCAATTTTTGAAAGATATTCTAATGTTTCATCATTTTGAACATATTGATCTTTAATAATTCCACAATGACCATGATTTGTATATTCACACATACATACATCACCAAGAACTACAAGATCTGTTTGTTCTTTAAGTTTACGAATTGTTTGTTGAATAATTCCATTAGGATCATATGCACTTGATGCTACTTCATCTTTTTTATCAGGAATTCCAAATAAAATAACTGATGTAAGACCTTTATCTTCAAGTTTTCCTGCAAATTCAACAGCATCATCTACACTGTATCTGTATTGTCCTGGCATTGTACTGATTTCTTCAGGATTACCATCTGTTGCAGATTCCTTAATATATAATGGATATATGTAATCACTAATATCTACACTTGTTTCACGAAACATTCTTCTAATTCTTTCATCTGTTCTCATTCTTCTCATTCTTGTAACTGGAAACATATTATCACTTAAAATAAACTTTTCTAATTATTAATTTTGTCAATTATCATTAAAATATTATCTTATTTAACTATTTAGTGTTAAATAATCATAAATTACTTTTGCAGCATTTACACTTGTTGGATCACCAATTTTATCTGATGATACTTCAACAACATCCAGACCCACTGTTTCTTTTTTTGAAACAATTCTTAACATATCTTCTAAATCACGTGGTGTTAATCCACATGAAGCTGGAGTTCCAACTGATGGAGCATAAGCAGGATCAAGAACATCAATATCAACTGTTATGTAAATTGGACCTTTTATTTTTTCTAATGTTTTTAAAATATAATCCTTATTATCAAAAATATCATAACTTGTATAATATGAAATATTTTCCTGACTTTTAACATATTGATACTCATCATATTGGGCAGAACGAATACCTAATTGTATAATATTTTTAGGATTCATTTCATGTGCTCTTCTAAGAACAGTAGCATGCGAATATTTCTCATCAAGATATGTATCACGCATGTCAAGATGAGCATCAAAATGAACTATTGTAAGATCATGATATAAATCTTCATCATAATCATATATCGCACCTAATGTTCCATTTGTTATTGTATGTTCTCCTCCCATACCAATAGGAGTTAAACCCATATCAAAAAGTGTCATAACAGTATCTTTAATCATCATATTAGTTTTTTCATAATTTCCATTATTTACTTGAACATCACCAATATCATAATTATAACATGAAAGTTCACGATCAAATCTTAAATTATATGATTCAAAGTTATATGAAGCCTCACGTATAGCTTTACAACCATAACGAGCTCCTGCTTTATAACTTGTTGTACTATCAAAAGGAACTCCAAAAATTGCATAACCTTCCTGATAATCATCTTCATCTAATTTTTCTGAAAAAGCAAATCGCATCATGTCATCTGCATAAAAAAACATAGCTTCACCTCATTATTATAAATTTTAATTTAAAAATATCTTTTTTAAACTAATATTATCTATACATTTTTATAAAATTTAATAACTCTAAAATAATAAACAAAATAGTTAAAAAAAATAATAAAAATAGTTTAAAAAAAAAGATTTAGAAATCAAATAATGTTGTTTGTTTTGATTTTGTTTTTTCTTTTTTTTCTTTTTTAGATGATTTTTCATCATCTTTTTTAATTTCCTGAACTTCTTCTTCCATTGTATATTTACTTAGTGTGGAATTTTCTTTTTGAGTATCTGTTTTTTGTTCTTCTGTATTTTCTTTAATTTCTTGTTTTTCTGTTTTTTTATCTGTTTCTTTTTTAAATCCAGTTAGTTGTCCTTCTGTTATGTCTAATAGATTACCTTTTTTAGGTTTGTCTTTTTGTTCTTTCTTTTGTTTTTTGATTTCTTTTTCTTGTTCTTTTTTCTGTTTTTGGATTTTCTTTTCCTGTTCTTTTTTCTGTTTTTGAATCTCTTTTTCTTCTTTCTTTTGTTGTTTTTTAAGTTTTTCAATTCTCTTTTTTTCAACAGAAGCTGGTATCTTTCTTGAACGGAAGAGTTTTACTTCTTCATCTGTTAATTTAAAGTATTCTTTTAAGTCATATGCTTCTTCATTATCTTTGAACATTTCTTTGTAGTATGGTATTTGTTTTTCAAGTTCTTTTGGTGAGGTATGTAATTTTAAACTCATTTTTTGAGTTACTGTTTCTTTTAGATTTTTTTCTCCTCTACTTTGGGATAGTCTTGAGTATACTGTTGAAATTGTATATTTTATAAATTTCTTATATGTTTCTTTTTTAGCATTTGCAACTCCTCGACCCATGAAAAGAAAAGCATACTTCCAATATGTGTAATTTTGTGTTTTAAATGCTCTTCCAAGATTTAAATCAGCAAGTGCAATCATTTCATATGCTTTTGCTATCTCATATGTTTTTTCATATTCTCTTGGAATATTTTCAGCAAGAAGTTCTATTAAGAATTGTGGTTGAGCTTCCACACGCATTGCATCACGAACATGTTCTGGAGTTTTACTTTTAAGAACTACTCTCACTGAATCAAAAATATTCTGTTCTACATCTTTTTTAGAAATTACAGAGATACTGTCCATATTAATAACTTTTCTTTCATCAACTATTGCTTCAAGACTTGTTATTGCTGATCGTAAATCCCCAGCACTTTGCGTACTAAGTTGTTTTAATGCATCTGGATCATATTCTATGTCTTCACGTTGACATATTCTTTTTAGTTGTGCATTAATTGAATTTGAACGTATTTTTGTAAATTTAACAGCTTGACATTTATTTTTAATAGAAGATAATTTCTTACTATATGGATCATTTGCCATTAGTATAAGAGGTTGTTTAGTATTTTTAATTATTTCACCAATAGCACGAGCTCCTCCTGAATCATCACGTCCACTTATACCATCAACTTCATCCATAATTAACAATTTATGGCCTGATTGAAATAGACTTCTTGTTTGAGCAGCCTCACCAATACTATTTTTTATAATATCATAAGATCGTTTATCACTAGCATTAACTTCTATTGTTTCAGAAAAATACTCCTTCCCAACTAAATGTGCAATTGTTGTTTTTCCAACACCAGGTGGACCCATCAGTAGTAATGGTGGTTGTGGATCATTATGTGCCCATTTATTAGCCCATACTTCTATCTCTGCCTTTATTTTAGCATTACCAAGTACGTCACCTAAAGATTTAGGTGCATATTTTTCTACCCATTTCAATTTTAAGCTTCCTGTTTAACTATTAAAAATTTACTCAATAAAGCTTCTAGTTGAAGCCTTGGATTTGAACCTTCTCTTATTCTATAATCACATTCACTCATGTATTCCATCAATTTAATAAAACTTTCCTCAGAAATTATTCCATCATTAGTCATTTGTGATACTTCTTGATAGAATTGGGTTATAAGATCTTCTCCACTAACACCTTCTAAAATCATAATGTCACGTAAAAGATTACGAGCAGTCATAAAGTCATGATCTAATGCTTTCATAATTATTTTTCTAACACTTTTTGGTTTTGCTCGACTTATAACAGCAAGAACAGTTTCTTCAGTTACTTTATTATCTGTTGTTGTTGATGCTTGAAGAATATTAATAGATTTTCTCATATCTCCTTGGGCAAAATAAACAATATTTTCAAGTGCTGAATCTTCTACTTCTAATTTTTCTTGTTCTGAAATATATTTTAATCTTTTAATAACTTGTCCTGCTTTAATTGGTGCAAATCTGAAAATTGCACATCTTGATTGAATAGGATCTATAATTTTTGATGAATAATTACATGATAATATAAATGATGATGTTTTAGTATACATCTCCATTTCACGTCTTAGAGCTTGTTGAGCATCTTTTGTCATGTTATCTACTTCATCAAGGAAAATAATTCTAAATGGTGCACCTACAGCTTTAAGTTTACAAAAACTTTTTATTTGATTTCTTACTGTATCAATTCCTCTTGCATCTGAAGCATTTAATTCAAGAAAATTCTGTTGCCAATATTTTCCAAGTAATGTTTTTGCTAAAGCTATTGCACAAGTTGTTTTACCTACTCCTGCAGATCCAGTGAACATTATGTTAGGTAATGATTCTTCTTCTACATATCTTTTTAATCTATTAACAATTTGTTCTTGTCCAATTACATCATCTAAAGTTTGTGGTCTGTATTTTTCTACCCATGGTACATTCATAATAATATCCACCTAATTAAGAAATAAAATTTATTCTAAAAGTTATAAAAAATTTCTATTTATTGTTATGTGAAGTGAGATTTTCTTTACTTTAACTATTAATCTCTGTACTATAATCTAATGTATATTTATATATCATAAGATTAATCACTATATCAAGAATTATGTTTTTATTTACTAATAACTTATTCTCTATTTAAACTTAATATCATAATAAGAATTTAAATCTATTTTTAATTTTAACTATTATTTTCACATGTCTTCTGTTATATAACGTGATATGATTATCTAATAGATACTATTTTTTGGTGTGTAAATTTTCAAAGTATTTAATCAAAAAAAGTAAAATATAGAATATATGAAATTATTCTAAATTAATTCTAATACTTTAAAGAAGGTTATTTATAAGTTTAATAATTGTTTTTTCTTTTCTTCAAATTCTTCTTCTGATATAATTCCATCTTCTTTAAGTTCATAATATCTTCTTATTTCACTTACTGGATCATATTCTGAAGGTTCTGATTGAATATATTGTGTATTATCAACATCTTGATTTGAAGGAATATATTCTTGTTGAGTTTGCATGTCTGAGAAATTTTGTTGTTTGTTAGGATTTGTTATATTTCTATTAGGTTTTGGCATACCACCTTGATTAGAAACCTCACCATTTTGACGTCCACGTTGTTGTCTTTGTTTTAAATTAAGTATTGTATTGTAGAATCTCTCTAGTTCTGTATCATTATCATCTACACCTTTTAAGATGAAATGTCTTGCACCTAACCCAATGTCAAATTTTGGTTCATTAATAAAATTTCCTGGAATAAAACATAATTCTGTTATTTGATTAAGATTTATTGCTGGAATTTGAGAACCATCATATGCATCAAATAATATTTCATCTGATTGTAATCTTACAGAAGCTTTACTATATCCCTCTACTTTAACTACACCTACACCTTCACCTCTTTGCACAAAAGGTAATATTTTAGGGTTAATCTCTGTTTTTCCAAATAATGACATATTTATCACTGCCTACTTTTTATTAATTATTAATACTATGTATATATTTATTTTATATTTATTTTTTTAATGATTAGAAATTTAAAACGGAATATAATCAGTTCTATTTTATTTGTACTGGCTTTTTATTTTCAATTATTACTTTCATTAAATCATAAGCATATGTTGTATCTTCAAATATAGCTTTAGCTTCCTGAGTTAATGGTGTTGGATCAGTATATCTATTTGAAAGATGTGTTAAAATTAATTTCTCAACATTTGCATTTTTTGCAATTAATGCAGCATCTTCAGCTACACTATGACCATTTTCTAATGCTTTTTCTTTAATATCTTTTGTAAAAGTTGCTTCATGAATTAGAACATTTGCATCTTTTGCAAATTCAACCATAGATTGTTGTGGTATTGTATCACCACTAAATACTAATTTCACACCTTTTCGTGGAGGTCCTGTTACTTGTTCTGGTTTAATAATTTTACCATCAACAGTTACTGATTTTCCTGCCTGTAACTTTCCAAATAAAGGTCCTGGTTCTACTCCAAGATCAATTGCTTTTTGTCTTAAAAACTTAGGTTGTCTTAACTCTTCAACTTTATATGCATAGTCAATAACAGTGTGATTCATTCTTCTTGCTTCTACTTTAAAATCTTCTTGTTGATATACGGTTTCTTGATCTTCTGTTATTTCATGTGTAATTAATTCATATCCAATTGTATAATATCCAAGATGTCTTATATTTTCTACAAGTTGACATATTCCTTCAGGACCATAAATATGAAGAGGTCTTGTTCTTCCTCTGAAAGCTAATGATTGAATTATTCCAGGAAGTCCTAGAATATGATCACCATGAAGATGTGTTATAAAAATATCATCTATTTTCATTGGACTTATTTCAGATTTCATGATTTGTTTTTGAGTTGCTTCCCCACAATCAAAGAGAATAGTTTTGTTAGATACTTTTAATATTAATGATGTATGATTACGATGTCTTGTTGGAATAGCTGATGCTGTACCTAAAAATGTTAATTCTATAATAAATAAACAACTCCCAATTTTTTACTTAAAAAGTAATTATAAGTTAAGTTAATATTATTAATAAATATATTTTTTATACTTAATTTATTTTTTAATAAAAAAATATAAGAGAATAGAAATATTTTTTAAAAAATGAATACTTAAGATTTTATCTGTGTATCTAACTTATTTTATAATATTTTTATTTAAAGTACTACAAATTATATAATAAAGAATTTATAGGAAATGAATATAATGACTATTTTTAGTGATAATCGTATTATAGAAAATGTATATGATGATATTGGATTTGAAGATATTACAACAAACAGTTTAGTTAGTGAAGATAAATGGGCACAGGGAGAAATTATATGTAAAAGAGAAGGTATTCTTGCAGGAATGGATGTTGCTCATTATATTTTAGATTATTTTGATATAAAAATATCAAGTAGTTATCTTGATGGTGATATTATTCATAAAGGTGATGTTATTCTAGAATATGAAGGAAAAGCTAAAAATATTCTAATGACAGAACGTACAGTTTTAAATTATTTAATGCATCTTAGTGGTATTGCAACTATTGTATATGAAACATGCAATAAAGTTCATGAAATAAATCCTAACATTCGTGTTGCATGTACTCGTAAAACAACACCTGGCCTTCAAAAACTTGAAAAGAAAGCTGTTGAGATTGGTGGTGGAGATGCTCATAGATTTAAATTAGACGATTGTGTTCTTATAAAAGATAATCATATTCAAGTTGTAGGTGGAGTTATAGAAGCTATTGAAAAAGCAAAAAGTAATGTTAGTTTTACAAAGAAAATTGAGATTGAAGTTGAAAATCTTGATGATGCTATAAAAGCAAGTATGTTTGGTGCTGATATTATTATGCTTGATAATATGAAACCTGATGAAATTGATGAAGTTGTAACTACTCTTAAAAAACGTAGATTACGTGATGATGTAATTATTGAAGTTAGTGGTGGAATTACTCCCGACAATATTATTGATTATGCAGATCTTGACATTGATGTTATATCAAGCGGTTTTATTACAAATAGTGCTAAATCATTAGATATGGGTTTAGATATTTTATAAAATTTTACATAATCTCCTTTTCTTTTTTTAAAACAAATATATTAAACTTTTAATTAAATAAATAATTCTTTTAATTATTATCAAAACTATCTATTATTCTATTAAATATTTTAATCATAATTTTAAAAATTTAAATATCTTTATTAATTAATTATGACATAAATATAATATGAGAATATACACATGAGATATTAAAAAAGTCATCAATGTTATATTCATGAGGTGAAAAAAATATGTCAGAATTTGAAGAAAGAGAAATTGAAGAAACAATTATCGATCAAAATGAAGATGAAATAGAAAACACAAATGAAGAAATTGAAGACTTCGAAGAAAACTCTGAAGAAGATGAAAAATTACCATTTGCTAAAGCAGAAGTTGTTCGTCTTATGAAAAAACACTTAGATGACGATAAAATGATCAGAGAAAGAGTGAAAGTTGAAATGAATAATTTCTTAGGTGATGTATTAGAAAATGTATGTAAACAACTAAACGAATACCCATATTCAACAGTAGAATATGAAATGTTAAAAGAATCTACATACCCATATACAAACATCGAAAGAATTAACGAAGAAAAAATAAGAATTTTAAAACATCTTGATGCTATAAAAGCTGATTGTGATGCTTTAAGTATGGATGTTAAAGCTACACTCAAACTCAATGATAAACCAAATGAAGAAGACCCTGAAGATGACTTATTCTAAATAAAGAATAAATCTCTTAAATTATTTTTTTTTTAAAAAATTAACCTTCAATATTTTAAACTATTTTTTTATTTAAACTTCTATAATATATAATAAAAAAAAGAAAAGATGAGGAGTTTATATAAATTCTACTAATTGATCAAGATCTTTACGTGTTGTTGGTCTTGGTTCAGCATCAGGATATCCAATAGGTGTTAGAAGAACAGGATGATATTCTTCACTTAAACCTAAAAGTTCAATTAATGGTCTTTCATGGAATGCTGCAATATAACATGTACCTAAGCCTAATTCTGTTGCTTCAAGAATAATATGATCCATTACAATAGTTGCATCGATTTCATTAATATTTTTTCCATCCCAAGGACGAGTCCAAGCATCACTTTTTTTACTTACAACTGCCACAACTATTGGAGCTTCAACTAGCCAATCT
The DNA here is from genome assembly GCA_964530785.1 of uncultured Methanobacteriaceae archaeon. Taxonomy (GTDB): domain Archaea; phylum Methanobacteriota; class Methanobacteria; order Methanobacteriales; family Methanobacteriaceae; genus Methanosphaera. The sequence goes on from CAZHBQ010000011.1 coordinate 21,658, forward strand.
TTAGGATATACTTCTTTTAATTTATCTTTATTTTTCTTAGTATCAATAACATATATCTTAAAAGCTTGACTATTTACTCCTGTTGGTGCAAGTTGTGCTGCTTTTAATATTTTATCCAATTTTTCATCTTCAATAGGTTTATCTTCAAATCCACGTACACTATATCTTTTTTCTATTACATCTAATACTGACATATTCTCACCAATATTTTTTAGAGAGTTATTGTTCTATAATTTCAAATCCTGTTTCAAGTTTATCTGCTTCTTCTTGTGTTAATAATTCTTTTTTAGCATCAACATCATCAATAAGGCTATTTCCAAATGGATCTTCTACTATTAAATCAGTTGTTAATTTACCTTCTTTAACTGATTGAATTAAGTCAAGAATATTTAAAGCATTTTCATTAATTGATTGAGAGTTTTCATTTATATCTAAAGTTAATGCTCTTTTAACAGCATCTTCAAATCTATTTAAAATACCTTCAACATTTGATACATATCCTTGTGATTTTGATCCTGGTTCTACTTTTAATCCCAATTCTGGAATTGATATTGTTGCTGTTTGTGATTTTGCTACTCTTGAATTTAATTTTTCATCATTAATCTTTAAAATATATCTTGAAGGATCATGATGATCTAAACATATATTATCTGCTGATTGATATCCACAATTACTACATTTAACTGCTGTTTCTAGTATGTTTCCAAAATAGGGAATATTATCTGTCTTATTAGTTACATTTAATGTATTTTCCCCACCACACACAGGGCAGTCTGATTTCATTGTATTGTTCATATCTTCACTCATAACTATACCCCATTTATTATTCTTAAATATTTTTCTTTATTACTTAATATATTATTTATTTCTTTTCATATATCATACCATGTTCTTTTAATTCTGTTAGAATCTTATTTAAACTTTTTTTATCTGGAGCAAATATATTATGTGAATGAATATTATTTGATAGTTTATATAATGTTTCTAATGATTCTTTTTTATCTATGTCATGTTCAATGTTATTGATGAAATTACCTGTTTCTTCATGATCATCATAACTATCAACATGTCTTGTTAATGGTTGATTAAATCCTGGAATATAATATGATATATCTGTTATTCTTCCACCATTTCTTGTAATTATATCATGCTCTTCATCTATTTTATCAATTGGATGTTTAAGATATACTAATTGTGAAACTTCATTTATATGTTGTAACATTTTTTTAATAGTTTCTTCTTTATTAACATTTTCAATAACTGGAATTTCAAATAAATTAGCCTTCTCTATAAGATCATTATTGATTATACGATTTTCATTAAAATAATCCAGTTGAGCTCCACCTCTTTTAATAGCTACAGCTCTTTGAATAAAACGTTCTTTATGTGTTTGTTCATCAGTTGTTAAAATAAAGAAATAAACATCAGCAAAATCTTCAAATTGTTTAGTATTTATTAACCCAGGAACTAGATGAACACCTTCAAGAATTATAGAATCTTTATCTTTTATTGAACGAGAAATTACCTTTTCAATAGCTGGAATAACAAAAGATGAATGTTCCTCAAAACCAGCTTCAATAAGTTCTTTTTCAGATTTAAAATTAAATTTATCTCTAAGTGTAGTATATGCATCATATGATGATTTATGTAATGCTGGAGCATATTCAGATCCAATTATTCCTCTAACTACTTCTCGTATAAAATCTGTTTCTATCAAATATTTTATATTTAATTTCTTAGATATTTCATATGCTATTGTTGATTTTCCAATTCCTGAAGCTGACCCAATTAAAATAACATAAGGTTTCATAATATCAACTCCTAATTAATCACTGAAAGTTATTGTATTTAAATAGTAAATTAAAAAAAAAAGTATAAAAAAAATAAAATAGTTAAAAATTAAACTATTTCAACATCAACTTTTCTTCCTTTAATTTTTGGAAGAGTAATTGTTAATACATTATTTTTAAAGTCTGCTGAAACTTCATTAATATCTACTTCTTCAGGAAGTGGAATTATTGTTTTTGTTAATCCAGAACATCTATCTTTTCTTAATATTTTAACTTCATCATATTCTTCAAGATCATCAGGGAAATCAACATCTATTTCAACAGATTCAGTAGATATTTTCACACTAATATCATCTTTTGTAACTCTTGGTAGATCTATTTTAATTATTAAATCTTCATCAGTACCAAATACATCTACAGGAGGTTTATTTGCTTTAAATCCTTCTACTGTTTTATTAAATTCATTTTGTTTTGTTTTTAGTGTGGAAATAATATCTCCAAGTACTTTTTCAGCAGTTTTTCTTGCTTCTTCTGTAGCTTCTTTTCCATATGATTTGTATTCAAAGTCTTCATCTTCTGATGAATTTTCAGTACTTTCTTTTTCTTCACCAGTTTTTGTAGCAGTTGCTTCTTCAGATGTGTTTGTTTCTTCTATTTTATCAGTTTCTTCAACTTCTATTATTTCTTTGTCATCTATAGAGTCTATATTTTTATCTTCCATTGAAATCAACCTCATGAATTTTTATAATTAATATTTAAAGAATAAGATTATTTAAATATTTTCTTAGTTTTAATTAAATTAAAAAATAGTTAAAAAAGAGGGAGATGAAAATAGAAAGAAAACTTATTTTCTATGTCTTAAAGGATATAATTGTTCGTATTCATTATTATCTGAGGATGCTCCACCCATACTTTCAATTAAATCTTTAATTTCTTCAACTTTACTCATATCATTAATACTGGTTTTGAATATTGGATCATCAATTCTTTGAGAATATTCTTTAATAATATCATCATTTTCTAATAAATCAGTTTTATTAAATAAACATATCATTGGTGTTTCAAACACGTTTTTAATCTCTGAGTATAGTAAATATTGTTTTTCCATTTCATAACCTGAAGTTTCAGATGGATCAAAAATATAGATGATAATATTTCCAAGATGTTCAAGAGCTGCAATAGCATTTAATTCAATACCATTCATATCATTAATTGATCTATCAAGAAGTCCTGGTGTATCAATTATCTGATATTTTGAATGATTACGTTCATAGTTTCCTATTTGTAATCCTTGTGTTGTAAATGGATAATTTGCTACTTTTGGACTTGCATCAGTTATATTATTTAGTAATGTTGATTTTCCAACATTTGGGAAACCTGAAATAACTGCTCTTGTTGCATTAAAGTTTATATTTGGCATGTGTTTTAGTTCTCTTTTTGCAAAGTCTAAGAAGTCAAGTTCATCTTCAATTCTCATTACAATAGATACAATTCTTCCATATGCTTCTTTTCGTATAGGTATCGCACTTAATGAATCTGATTTTTTTATTTTATTTGTATATTGCGCTTCAATCTGTTTAATTACACCTAAAGCCCAGAAAACAGCACCAAGTGAATGTTTATATTGATCAACACCAACTACTATATCAATATAATCCTGATAAAATTCAGGTAATTCTTCAATATAAGGAGTTTCTGTTGTAATTCTATTAAATGTACTATTTATTACTTCGCATGCAGTTTTAACTCTTACTTCTTCAATTCTTTTTCCTTTAACACGTGGATGTAATTTTGAACTTCTTACTTTAGAAGCAGCTTTACTTGCACGATTAAATGCTTTATCTATTAATTCATCGGGTGTCGGTATATGTGGGAGTTTCATTATTTTTCACCTTCATAATAATTATAATCTAAAATTTCTTCTTATTGAGCTCCACCAACAGTTGCTTTACTTACTTTAATGTGAGGTCCACCATCACCTACAGGTACGGTTTGTCCATCTTTTCCACAGAAACCTACACTTAAATTAAAGTCAGAGCCTACTTTTGTCACATGATTTAGTATATCAAGAGTACTTCCAGATAAAGAAACATCACGTAAATGATCTTTAAGTTCACCATTTTCAATAGTGTATGCTTCAACAGCATTGAATTGGAATACTCCTCTACCTGTATCTACTTGTCCTCCACGTGATCCTTTAAGATAAATTCCATCAGACATATCTTCAATTAATTCATCAAATGATGAATCACCAGGTTTAATATATGTATTACTCATTCGAACAATCGGTTGATCCTTAATACTTGAACGAGCATTTCCACTAGGTTTTAAACCTAATTTTTGAGCTGTTTGACGTGAACTTAATAATGATTTAAGAACACCATTTTCTACAAGAACATTTTTAGATGTTTTTGTTCCTTCAACATCATAAGCATAATATCCAAATCCATCCTTACGACTTGCATCATCAACAACAGTTATTAAATCTGAACCTATCTTTTGGCCAAGTTTTCCTTTGAGTATTGAATCATTTTGAAGAATTATATCAGCTTCTGAAGCATGCCCTAATGCTTCATGAATAAATACTCCAGCAAGTTCTGGATCTAATATTACTGGAAAATCTCCAGATGGTGGTGTTTTAGCATCGAGTAAACTTATAGCTTTTTGAGAGATCCCTCTTCCAAAAGATTCAAGATCTGCAGATTTTACTATTTCAAATCCACCTACTCCTCCAAGACTTTTATGTCCTATTTGCATAACAGTTCCATCTGAAGCTACAGAATTCATTGAAAATATTGTTCTATTTGTTTTAGATAAAATATTTGTTCCTTCTGTACTTAAGAGTAGATTTGTTGATTCAGCCTCTGAATATGAAATACTTGTACTTTGAACTTTATCAAGTTGTGCTGCACTATCTGCTTCTTTCATAGCTTCTATTTTTTCTTCATATGAGACATCTTCTATTTTTATTTTAGCTTGTGATTCTACGATATCTTCTTGTGGATTTGCTTTTGTTAATTTGACATCACTCTTTAATTGATTTGCTAGAGTTGTTGCTTTTTGTGCTACTTCTTCTACTTTGTTTATATCTGTTGTATATGCTGATCCCCATGCCCCATTTTTTAGAACACGTATCCCAACAGCAAAGTTTATTCCTGTATCTACATTATCAATTTTACTGTCTTTCATTACAATAGCATTATTTATTGAATCGCCTACTCTTATATCTGCATAGTCTACTTTAGAATCTAATTTGTTAATTATTTTTTGGAAATAATCTACATCTATTGGATTAGCCATAGTTTTTCCTCCACTTATATTTTAATAAAATAGTGATTTGGGATATTGAATCATTAAAATAATGTATAATTAGTTTTTTATTAAAAAATAGTTATTTTTGCTATTTATCTAAATCATTATTTTTCTTTATGTTAAATTAATATTTATTTATGTTTTATATAGTTAATAATATTTTTTTCATATACGAATAAAAAATATTAAAAAATAGGTAAAATTTACTTTTTAAAGATCAAATAGTATTTTTAACTTTATTATTTTATAAAAAAAAGTTTAGAAAATTTAACTTCTACTTTTTTATATTAAATTTAAAATTTAAAAAAAAATGATTTTTTTTTTATTGATAGATAAAATACTATGTTGTATATTTATTGTTAAAAATAATTTATTATAATATAAAAAAAAAGATTAAAAAAAAGAAAGATTTTTATTTTAAATTTTCAAGTAAAATTTTATGAGCATCTTTTACTGTTAATGGATATCCATTTTCTTCAAATTTAAAACCATCTTTATCTAACAACTCAAATAATTGAGCAATCCATGGTAATCTTAGATCTGCTTCTTCCATTACAGATCTATCACTGAAAACTTCTCTACAATTACCTTCTTTAATTATTTGACCATTAATTATAACTTTTACATCATCAGAATACATTGGTACTAGATCTACATCGTGTGTTGATATGATAATTGTCATACCTTCATTGTTTAAATCATATAATAGTTGCATTATACTTGAAGCACCATTAGGATCTAAACCACTTGTAGGTTCATCAAGAACCATTATTTCAGGATCCATTGAAAGAATTCCTGCTATAGCAACACGTTTTTTCTGTCCACCACTAAGATGATGTGGTGGTTTATCTGCATATTTTTCCATTCCAACTTTTTTTAATGCATCCATTGATCTTGTTTTTACTTCTTCTTCAGATAAACCCATATTCATTGGACCAAAAGATACATCTTCAAGTACAGTTGGTGCAAAGAGTTGATCATCAGGATTTTGGAATACAATTCCTACTTTTTGTCTTGCAGCAAGTAAACTTTTTTTATTATATTCTAAAGTTTCACCTTCAATTTCTACAGTTCCACTTGTAGGTTCAATAATTCCATTAAAATGTAAAAATAAAGTACTTTTTCCAGCACCATTAGGACCTAATAAAGATATCATTTCACCTTTATTAATTTTAATATTAACATTTCGTATTGCTTCAGTTCCATCAGGATAACTATACACTAAATCTTTAGTTTCTAATATTGTTGTCATAAAACCATCCTCATAATTATATAATATTTATTTATTATTTATACATGTATTAAATTAGGTATAACATTTATTGATCCAGTTATGTATATACAATAAGATAATACTACTAAAAATATGATTAAAATTAACCAATGAAGTTTTGGAACATCACTTATATGTTCATTTCTTTTAACCATTTTTAGCTCCCCATCATATCCTCTTGATGCTAAGGCTTTATATGATATTTCTCCTTGTTCCCATGTCCTAATAAATACCATTCCAGCAAGAGATCCTAGACATGACATCCAACTTTTATATGAAGTATAACCTAATCTTGTTCTTTGTGAGTTATACATAGTTGCTGTTACATCTAAAAATAAAAAGATATATCTATACATTAATGTTGCAAGATCAATGAAAATATTTGGTAAATGTACATCATAAAATAATGCAAAAACTCGATTAACTGGTGTTGTTAAAATTAAAAATGCTAAAGCTGATACTCCACCTAATACTTTAAAAAATACAAGTACACCTCTGTTTAATCCATCGGCTGTTATTCCCCAACTAAAGATACCTAGCTCCCATATATGAGCTCCGTATCCAAAGAAAAATGCCATGAAAATTAATGTTATAAATGCAAAGCTAACAGGTACCAGCATAAATGTTAAATAAAAATCTTTTGGTATCTCTGCTTTCCATATTATTATAATTGAACAGAGTACAAAAATTAGAAATGGCATTATTGGGGAATTAGCGAATAAATTAATAATTATAATACTCAAAGCAAAAATTGTTTTATAATATAAATTATCATCTGTTAATTTATTATGTGATGCATAATAATCAAGAGTATCCTCAAAAATTGACATATAAACACCCCCACTTTTTAAAAAAATAATTCCTAAAATAGAGAAAAAGGAGAAATAATCTATAAAGATTATCCTTGTTTTCTATCTTTTCTTTGTCCGTTCCAATAACCAAAGATGTAACCTATAATAATTGCACCTATAGCTGTTTGGAGACAGAAGATTAAACTTTCTATTTCACCACTAGGTGGTTCCCATAATGGTTCTGCCCAGATCTTATAGTCAGGATTGTTTTGTTCAATCATTTCTCCTCCTGCATCATCAGATCCTCCGAAGTAACCTTCGTCTTCACCATAACCATTGTACATTAAAAGAGGAGCTATTATTAATATAGCTACAATTACAAGTAAACCTATAGTTTTATAATTAACCATTTTAATTTGCACCTCTTGCTTCTTCTTTACTAATTATATGTAATTTTACAAGAATATCTGGTCTTGCTTTGTATATGTAATCATAAATGATTGTTGTTAAGATACCTTCAGCTATTGCTAATGGTATTTGTGTTACAGCAAAGATTCCTAAGAATGTGATTAAAGCTTCTCCAAAGCTTGGTGCTGGGAATGCTAAAGATAATTCTATTGCTGTCATTACATATGTCATTAAATCTGCTACAAATGCTGTGAAAAACATTGCTAAAGAAGCAGAAACATTCATTTTTCTAAGTCCTTTCCATACTAACCATCCGCAAAGAGGACCTACAAATCCCATAGATATTGTGTTTGCTCCAAGGGTTGTTAATCCACCGTGTGCTAATAAGATAGCTTGGAATAATAATACGATAACTGCCATTACTGCGGTTGCAGCTGGTCCGAAGAATACTGCTCCTAATCCATTACCACATGGATGTGAACAACTTCCAGTAACTGATGGCATTTTTAATGATGATAAGATAAACATAAAAGCACCAGATAATGCAAGTAAAGGCATTGCTTCATCGCTTGATTCTGTTGCTTTTTTAATTTGTATAATACCATAAATTACAACTGGAATAGCTAATATAAACCAGACTGCACACCATTCAGGAGGCAGATAACCTTCCATAATGTGCATTTTTATTTTTCCTCCAAAAATATCAAAAATATATTTTTTTATAAAATATATTTTGAAAAAATCATTATTAATATACTAAATAAAATAGAAATATAGCATTAAAATAATGTTATTTATGAGTATATTTTTTTTAATATTTAAACATTTTGAATTAAAAATAAAAAATACTTTAATAAATCAAATATCATGGAGAAAGATCTATTTGATATTTGAAAAAGAAATAATAAAGATTTGAAAATATGTTAAAATAAGATCATACCTAAAATCATATATAAACCAAAAAACAAGTTTTTATAAATATTTTCATAATTTCTTAAAAAAAAATATTTTTAGTCTAAAAATTAAATGATTAAATATGAAAGTTAAAAATAAAATTATTTTAGCATTAGATGTAGAAGAAAAAAATAAAGCATATGAAATTTTAGACAAAACAACAGAATATTTAGATACAATTAAAATAGGATACCCATTAACACTAGCTCAAGGACCTGAAATTATAAAATCAATAAAAAATGATTATGATGTTAAAATTATAGCTGACTTTAAAGTAGCAGATATTGATGCAACCAACCAAAAAATAGTTAACACAACACTTAACTGGGGAGCAGATTCAATTATAGTACATGGATTTACAGGTGAAGATAGTGTTCTTGCTTGTAAAGATACAGCAGAAGAATTAGGAAAAGAAATATTTCTACTTACTGAAATGTCACATCCTGGAGCTGATAAATTCTTAAAACCAGTATCATTAGATATTGCACAAATGGGTGTTGATCTTGGAATAAAAAATTATGTTGCACCAGCAACAAAAATAGATAGACTTAAAAAAATTAGAGAAGTTGTAGGTAAAGATGCTTTTATAATCTCCCCTGGAGTAGGAACACAAGGAGGTAATGCTAAAAATACTCTTCAATATGCAGATGCTGCAATTATCGGAAGAAGTATTTATAATTCTGAAAATCCTCAAAGTGCTCTAGAAAATTTCATAGATTCTATCAAAGAATGAAGCTACAAATTCATAGCATAAATCAAAGAAATAAAAGTAAATAATTGCTAATGGTTCAAAATAATTTCCACCAATAAAGGATGAAATTGGAAAATACATATTTAATAATCCAATTAAAGAAAAGATTAAAACAGCAATTTTAAGAGCATACCTATACTTAAATAAGGTATCAATTAAACCCCATTTTTCACTATTTTTCTCTTTTTGATCTGCAATATCATTACCTTTCTCATCAATAAATGCTGCAATACTACATACAACTAAAGGAACAAATCCAAAATTTGGAAATCCTAGAAGTAGTAATATTATTACAAATAGTACAGCCGAAAGTATATGATTAATACTATCTACTTTACTTGAAAGAGCAGTACCTATAAGAATACTTAAAAATATACATGCTGCATCCCCATTTTTAACAGATACCATTATTGTAAATATTACACATAATATTCCCGTAATTATAGCTAATATTTTATTATTTTTCCCATCCATTGCTTCATCAGAAATCTTCATAAAAGCTCCTGATAAAGAAAAACATAAAAGATCAAATAACATCAATAATCCTCATTCTATTTTATCTAATGCTCCTGCGACTATTAATGGGAATAATACTGTTGCATCACCAACAACAGTTACAAGATTTGAACCTTTTTTTGCTTTAGCCCATGATTTTGCCTCTTCAAGAGGTGCTCCACTTAAACTTCCACCTTCACTTCTATCTAATGTAATTTGAATTCCTGCATCAATACCACCTGTTAATATATTAGATGCTAATGTATAATGTTTTGGAAGACCTCCACCAAGCATGCATGCTGTTACTTTTTTAGAACCAAATACAAAGTCTGATAAATAATTCATATCACTTACAGCATTTAATGTAAAATCATGATCTTGACAATATATCCATAATTGTAGTCCTATCATACAGTCAATTAATCCTGGAGCAAATATTGGAACATTTTTCTTACTTGCTGTTGCAATGAATGATTCTTCATCATCAACATGACGTCCTATTTGATGGATAAATTCTTGAATTGAAATTTCTTTATATTCTTCATTTATTTTTGAAAAGATTTTATGTATCTCTTCTTCAAAAACTTCAAAATCATCTGAATGAGTATATATATCTGCAATACGTCCCATACCATTATCTTGTAGTTCTTCATCTTCCTTGTTTGTTCCAACATAATGTCTTCCACCAAAAGCTTCTACAAGATCATGAGTTAAGTTTGCTCCACTTGAAATTATTAAATCAACATAACCTTGATCTATTAAATCTCGAACAATTTTTCTTAATCCTCCAGGTATCATTGGTCCGGCTAGACTTAAGAATATTTTTGTTTCAGGATCTTTTATTGAATCAGCAAGTAGGTTTGTTGCATGTGATATTCTTCCTGCACCTAGTACCCCTGATTCATCTAATTGTTTAATAAATTCTTTTATTGTCATGTTTTTTGTAATTTCTAAATGTTTAACTTTCATAAAATAATAACTCCACTATAAATATTTATGATTTTAATTAATATATATAAGAAAAAATAGTTTATAAAAAAAGATTAAAAAAAGAGAATTAGTTTAAAAATGATACTAATCCATGAAGAATATCAGTAAATGTTACCATACCAGAAATTTCATTTTTATTATTTAGTAATACTAGTGATGATACATTATTCTGACGTAACAAATCCATACCAGTTATTAATGTTATATTATCTTTTGATGTTGTAACTGTTGTATTCATAAAGTCTTCTGCTTTAAGATCAAATTTAGCTTCTGATACTATTTTTATTATATCAAAAGCACGAACTACACCTACAATTTCCCCATCTGATACTACTGGAGCACTTTTTATTCTATTGTCTGTAAATAGTTGACATACTTCGGAGAGTGTCATCTCAGGAGTTATTTTCTTAACTACAGGTGTTGCTATTTCTTTAATTTTTATGTTTGGAATACTTAGAATACTTTTTGTTTTTATTAATAAAACATTATCTACATCATCTCTTCCAATAATTTTTCCAAGAACTGTTAAATTATTTACTGGGGTTGGACCAATTTTTATTTCATCATCAAGATCTAACTGTTTTATATCTCCTAATACTGATATTGTTGCTTCACATTGTCCTGGTCTTAGTATACTTGTAAATTCTATTTTATTTACTGAAATGTCTGAGACTGCTTCACCATTAATATATATAGGAACATGTATTTCACACGGATCATTTTCGATATTTAATGTATGATATGCTTCAAGTGTGGGTTTATATCCACCTCTTGGTCCAGGAACTCCTTGAACTAATCCTAAGCTTCTTAAAGCTTGCATTTGATTTCGTATAGTTCCAGAATTTCGTCCCATAAGGCCGGCTATACTTTCACATTTTACAGAGGTACATTTTGACTGTCTATATAAATTAATTAAGCTTTGTAATATTTCTTTTTGTACAGCAGTAAGCATTAAATTTTCTCCCCATATTTTTAAATTTATACACAAATCATAGAATATTTTTTTTTATGAAACTAAATTATTTTTTAGTAACTGTGGGATAAAAAAACTTCTTTATTGTATTGATTTATAAATAAATTATAATTTTATTATTATATTATCTATTTTACATATAATAAAAATGTTATGATAAATAATTACAAATTAATACTAAATATACAACAAAACAAGTAGAAATTAATTAAATATGTATAAAAATATATAGTTTAATTTAATAATGGTTACTAATAAAAATACTATTACAAATATCAAACGGATTAGATAAAACAAAAATAAACATAATAACAATTATTATCAATAATTTAGGTGTTAAAGAATGAGCTTTATAGAAGTTAAAAACGTCACAAAAAAATTTGATAACACAATAGTATTAGACAATATTAACTTAAATATTGAAGAAGGAGAAGTATTAGGAATACTTGGAAGAAGTGGATCTGGTAAATCAGTTTTATTAAACATGTTACGTGGAATACCAGAATATGAACCTGACCAAGGAGATGTAATTATCCATGTATCATACTGTCCTAAATGTGATCATGTAGATGTTCCATCCAAAAGCGGAGAATTATGCTCCTGTGGTGAAAAATTAGAAGCAAAAGAATTAAATCTTTACAACTGTTCTAAAAAAGAATTTTCAGCAGCAAAAAAAAGAATTTCAATCATGCTACAAAGAACATTTGCATTATATGAAGAAGAAACAGTTCTTGAAAACATAATGAGATCATTTGAAGATCAAAGAAGTGAAGATAATATAGACAAAGCAATAAAATTACTTAAAATGACTCATATGGAACACAGAATCACACATATATCACGTGATTTAAGTGGAGGAGAAAAACAAAGAATTGTACTTGCAAGACAACTTGCAAAAAATCCAATACTATTTCTAGCAGATGAACCAACAGGAACACTTGACCCAAAAACTGCAAAATTAATACATGAAGCATTACTAAGTGGAGTAAAAGAAAAAAACATCACCATGGTAATCAACTCACACTGGCCTGAAGTAATAGAAGACCTGTCAGACCGTGTAATATGGTTAGAAGAAGGAAAAATAAAAGATGAAGGAAAACCAGCAGAAATTGTAGAACAATTTGTTGAAGAAATACCACTTCCTAAAAAACATGAAGAAGTAAGTATTGGAGATCCAATCATTGAAATGGAAAACATAAAAAAATACTTCTTCTCAGTATCAAGAGGAGTTGTAAAAGCAGTAGACGGTGTAACACTAACAATCAATGAAGGCGAAATTACAAGTATTGTAGGACTAAGTGGAGCAGGAAAAACCACACTATCAAAACTTATAGCAGGACTTATTGAGCCAAGTGAAGGAGAAATGAAAATAAGAATTGGTGAAAAATGGGTAGATATGACCAAAAAAGGACTAGCAAACAGAGGTCGTGCTACAAAACACATAGGACTCTTACACCAAGACTTCAGCTTATATCCATACAAAACAATACTTGGAAACCTAACAGACGCAATAAACCTTGACCTACCATCAGAATTTGCAAAAATGAAATCAATACACGTACTAACCGCAGTAGGATTTAAAGAAGAAGAAGCAGCAGCACTACTTGAAAAATACCCAGACCAAATGAGTGGAGGAGAAAGACATAGAGTAGCAATAGCACAAGTACTCATAAAAGAACCAACAATAGTTATTCTAGATGAACCAACAGGAACAATGGATCCAATAACAAGACGTAACGTTACCGAATCAATACTAAATGCAAGAGAAGAACTAGATCAAACCTTCATAATTATATCACACGACATGGACTTCGTACTAGAATGCTGTGACTCAGCATCACTCATGCGTGATGGGCAATTACAAGACACTGGAAAACCAGAATCAATAGTTGAAGAACTAACATCACAAGAACGTACAAAAATGCTTAACAAATACTAAACTCCCACTTTAACCTTTTTTAAAACTAACTTTTTTTTAAAATAGATTTTGAAAATATAAAGGAATACTTTTTGAAAAATATCTTTATTTCTGAAAAAGAATTAAGTCCAAAAATTAAACTTTGTGATTTAATTGAAAAGGGTAAAGCTGGAGGAACTCCTGGAGATATTTCTTTTTCAACTATTAATGATATGACAAAACAAGGAAAGTATATTAATTATACTGAAAAACATATTTCAAAAGAAGGATTAGAAAATTCATCAGCGTGGCTAGTTCCTGAAAATTCATTATTATATTCAATGTATGCATCAATAGGATTTGTATCAATAAATAAAATACCACTGACAACAAACCAGGCAATATATAGTATAATTCCTAAAAAAGAAATTTTATTAGAATATCTCTATTATTACCTCACCTTCTTCCAAAAAAAATTATATAAATATGTGGAAACTGGGACACAAGGAAATATCAATGCAAAAATAGTTAAAAACTTACCAATAACAGTACCTGGTTTAGATAAACAAAAGAAAATAGCAGAATTTTTATCATTAATTGATAAAAAGTTAGATTTAACTAAGAAAACAATTAATGAATTAAAAGAATATAAAAAATACCTACTTCAAAATATGTTTTGTTAATGTAGAATTTTAGAATTCTTTTTTTATACAAACATTTGTTGTAATAATCCTTTTTTATATTCCTTTAGCAAGTCTATTTCTTTTTTGATTAGTTTTATTTTTTTATCAAAGTTTATTAAAAAATTCGCAATTTCTTTTTGGGTTTTTTCTTCTTTTGGGAGTTTTACTTTTCTTGATAAAAATGTTTTATTTGTTATATTCATAGTGTTTTTTGCTCCTTTTTGTACTATTGGATGTAAATAATTTTTTGTATTCACTGGTGAATTGAAATATGATTCTAAAATATAACCTAATTCATATGTTTTTGGTGTAAAAACACCATATAATGGTGATACAATAACATTTTTCTTTTCATGACTCTGTTTTATTATACCATATGGAAAGTCTCCTGTAGGACTTTTTGTATAAACTATATCTCCTGGTTTAACTAAGTTATACTTTGACGTATCTTTTGCAGCAAAACTACGACCCAAGTGTTCAATTTGATTTATTAAACCATTATGTACAGATACAGAATATACTTCTTCATTACCAGAACTTTTAGTTTTATGTTCATAAAGAATTTCATTTAAATAAAACTCAGATATTTTACTTTGATTTTTTGTGTTTCTTTCATCTATATTTAAAAATTGATT
>CAZHBQ010000012.1:0-34629 GCA_964530785.1 uncultured Methanobacteriaceae archaeon
TTACTATTTGATTTATTTCTTTAATATCTACTCCTTCATTAAATATATCAACTGTAAAAATATAATCAATATAATCTTCACGATCATCAGATATTAGACGATTAATATATTCTTCTCTTTCTTTTTGAGTATTTTTTCCACTTAAAGAAACAGTTTTATGTCCTCGTTTGTTAAAAGCATCTGATAATAATTCAGCATTTTTAATAGTATTGGTAAAAACCAGTCCTTTCACTCGCAAACCATAATAACCATAAAATTCAATATTTTCAATAATATGATCAACTCTTTCATCTGAAATATCATTTATATCAAGAGCAACATCATTAACTCCAAAATAATTAAAACTACAAAGTAAATCTTCTTCAAGAGCTTCTTTTAAGCGTATTTCATGGATAATATTATGATCAAATAATTCATAAATATCAAATTCATCAGATCTATCAGGAGTAGCTGTCATACCTAGATAAAACTTAGGATTGAAGTAATTCATAATTTTCTGATATGTTTTAGCTCCAGCATGATGAACTTCATCAATTATTATAACATCAAATTCATCAGGTTTATATTTGTTATAAATTTCTTCTTTTGACATAGTTTGTGTTGTACTAAATATAAAATCAGCATCAAACTCTTTATTATTTCCTGATAATAATCCCATAGTTTTATTTTTAAATATATTCTTGTATGAATTCATTGCTTGTTTTGCTATTTGTTCACGATGAACTAAAAATAATATTCTATTAGGATTAATTTCTTTTAATCCAAAAGCAGAAGCATATGTTTTACCTGTACCTGTTGCACTAATAAATAATCCTCTTTTATTTTGATTGTAATATAACTCTTTTAGATTATTAATGAATTCAATTTGTATTTTATTTGGTTTTAATTCTTCATTTTGACGTTTTTTTATCCAGGTTTTGTTTTGTATTTCTATATTTTCATCATATGCTTTTGTATAATTATCAATACATTCATCTAGATTGTAAGCATTACTCCAGTATTTATTAAATGAGTCAAATATTTCTTTATTTAATTCTTCATTAGAATTAGATGATGTTAGTAAGTTCCATTCTTTATTTACTGTTAATGCTTTTTGTGTTAGATTAGCACTTCCAATTAATATGTTGTAGTTTTCTTTATTTTTGAAAATATATCCTTTTGTATGAAATCCATAATCTTTTTCATTTACTGAGTATAATTTTACTGAAATATTATTAAATGAATTTAGTTTTTTAAGAGCTTTTGGTTCACTAAAAAATAAGTAGTCTGATGTTAATATTTTTCCTTTTATATTTTTTTCTTCTAATTCTTTTAATGTTTGAAGAAGTGGTGTTATTCCACTTTGTGTTATGAAAGCTACACTTATATAGAATTCTTCACAATTTAATAATTCTTTTTGAATAGTGTTTATTATTTTAGTGTTTTCTTTTGAATCATTAGATATAAATTTAGAATTAGACATTTTTTCCACTTCTTATAATTTTTTTATACATTCTATTACTTCAATATCTGCAGGTAACCAATTTAACTTTTCTAATTCATTTTTTGTTAACCATTTTAGTTCTTTGTGTTCTAATAATTCTATCTTATCATTAGTTTCACATATATAACAGTACATGTTTAATTTAAAAGTAGGGTATGTGTACTTAACGTTTAATAAGAAATTTTTAATATTAATTTCTACATTTAATTCTTCTTTTATTTCTCGATGAAGAGCTTCTTCTTTTGTTTCTCCATCTTCTATTTTTCCTCCAGGAAATTCCCACATATTAATAAATTCACCATAACCTCGTTGTGTTGCTAAAAATTTATTTTCTTTTCTTATAATCGCTGCAACAACTTCTATTTCTTTCATGTATTTTTACTCCTTAAATTCTCTTTGTGTTACGTCAATAATGTTTATAGCAGTTTTTTCTCCTATTCCTTCAACATCTTTTAGTTCATTTTTTGAAGCATTTACAAGATTTCGTACAGTTTTAAAGTGTTTTAATAGTTTTTTAGCAGAAACTGGTCCTATTCCTGGTAGACTTTCTGTTATGAATAATTGTTGTTCTTTTAATGTTACTGGTTTTGTTTGTGTTCGTATGCTTATTGGTTTTTTATCATCCTTGTTTTGTTCTCGTAGTGCTATTGATTTTAACATAAATGCTGTATCTGTTTCATTTTGTGTTTGAATAATTGGTATTTTAAAATCAAGTGCTATAGATGATAATGCACCTCTTATTGCATTTGGATGTAGGAATGTATGATATATATTTTCTCCTTCAATAATCATTAATGGTTTTTGACAATTATTAGCTAATTCTTTAGCTTGCTGGTATAATCTTTTATCTGTTATTGATTTACTAAAATCATCAACAGTTTTTCTCTCAATAATAATATCATCAGTTATCTGATAATCACCAACACCCATACTTCTAACTTTAACAGCACAATTTATTTTATCTAATTCTCGCATTATATTTGAATTCTTTTCTCTGTAATCAACATATATTGTAGCTTCAATATCTCCATCATCAACATCTGTATGTGGATTATATGATTTTACATCTTTATTATCAGCAACATAGTTATCAAGTGTAATACTTTCTTTATTATAACTTTTATAGACATTATTTTTCATTGCTTTTTCTTTTCTTTGACTAGCCCAGAAATATGCTTCATCAATAGTACTTTTTGTCATTAAAATAAACATTTCACCCTTATGTTTACGCCCTGTTCTTCCTTTTCTTTGAATCATCCTTATCTCAGAAGGTACAGGTTCATATAATATAACATAATCCACAGAAGGAATATCAATACCTTCCTCTGCAACACTTGTAGAGATTAAAACATTATAATCATCATTTTTAAATGAATCAATAGTTTTTATTTGTTTTTTCTGACTTAATCCTTTATCATTTTCACGTGAAGCCTGGCCATAGAAACGTAGAGCTTTTATATCATTTTTCTCACAATAGTTATAGATAGTTTTTGTAGTATCTCTAAATTGACTAAACACAATTATTTTATTATTTTTATCTTCTTTAATAATTTTTTTTAGAAGTTCTACTAGTTTTATCATCTTCGGATGATCAATACCTTTTTCTTGATATTTTCTTGCAAGAAGTACTGCTTTATTAAATTTATAGTCATTTTTAAGAGATTTGGCAGCTTTTGTTTTTTTCTTTTCAAGTTTATTAAAATAATTATTCAATGTTTGAATACTTTGTGTTTCAAGAAGTTCTTGTGAATGCATTATGTTTATAACTTCAGTAAGAATAGATATTGCTGTGAAATATTCTTTTTTAGGATTATTACTAGATGCAATCTTTTGTTGAATTCTTTTTTGTTCAATTAAAACTTCCTTTTTTGAAGGTTTTGCAATAGAATCAATAATACCTAGTTTTTTAAGAGTTTTTAATCTTATTTTCAAGGTTTCTGAAAGTAATGATTTAATTTCATCTAATTCTTTGTTTAATTTTACTTTAACCCATTTGATTTCCACAGGATTAAAATATGGTGCTACATCTGGATCATCTTCACTTTTAATAATTACTTCATTAACATAGATGTTATGAGATACTTCTTTTATTTTTTTCTCTTCCCATCCAGGACTTGCTGTTAATCCCAAAATTAATTGATTTGAAGCTTGCTGTACATATTTTTGAGCAAGATACACATAAGAATATGAACCAACAGCATGATGACATTCATCAAATATGATAAGAGAAACATCTTTAAAATCATATTCTTTAGAAATTATGTCAGACTCTACAGTTTGAGGGGTAGCACAGATAATTTGATTATCATCCCATATTTTTTTTCTATCTTTAGGTTTATCATTACCAGTTATACTTGCAACAGAAGTATTTAGAAATTCTTTAAAACTACGTTCATGTTGTAATGTTAAAGGTTTACTTGGTGCTAATACGAGAATTTTACTATTTTCATACAATCTTAATCTTTCAGAAGATACTAAAGCAGCAATAACAGTTTTACCCATAGCAGTTGGAGCTATTATCATAGTATTTGATTTAAGAGCTTTCATAGCTAAATTCTGTTGATAAAGTCTACCTTCAATTGTTTTTTCATTTATATATGGGTGTTTGATCCAGTTTTCCATATTCATAATTTTGTTAAAATATCTTAATTATATTTTCTAACATAGAATAGATGTAAAAATAGAAATATTATTAGAATAATTTTTTTATAAAAATATTAAAAAGAACACTTTAAAAATTAATTTAAAAAAAAGAAAGGGAAGAAATGATTTTAAACAATCATATTAATTAGATTTTCAACAGTATCATAAACAACATCTAAGTTTCCCATGTTTGGAACATAATTAGCAGCTTTTGCTGAGTTAACACCAATAACTTCATAATTAAGATCTTCAACAGGAGCAACAACCATACATGTATCAGATACTATTTTTCCACCAGCTTTTTCAATTATATCAAGATAGCCACATTGTTTACTAATTGATTTAATAGCTTTAGATGTACAAATCCATAAATCTTTTTTAAGTTTTTTACCTTTAACAAGTGAAGCAACTTCTTGAATTTCAGAAATAGAAGCATGTGGACATCCAAGACAAACAAGATCAGGAGTTTTATCAGTAGTACTTAATTTACTAATTGTATCCTCGATAATATCTCCAGCAATACTAATAACTTCTAATTCTTCAAATGAATCACAAGTTCTAGCATAATCAGCCTCAGGAGTAACATTTTCTACGTGATATAAACTAACAGCTCCACTAGAAGCAAGTGCAGCACCTAGTAATTTAAGATTATTTCGACCAGGATTATTATTTAATTTAAAATATGGTTTTTTATCATTAACAATCTGACCAACATAATAACCTAAAGCTCCAATTTCAGCTTCAGTACTAAAATCATAATCAACATCAAATATTACATCAGCTTGTCTATTTTCAAGAATATGATTACCATAATAAGGTGTTCTTCCAACAATAGCAGCAAATAATGCACTAGGTCCACCTTCACGATTTGTTCTAGCACCAATAGCACTATTTACATAACAAACAGCAGAAGATTCAGACCATGCAACATGTTCATTAATCAATGGAGTATTTCCAATAAGATACGGTGTACAGGTACATGTACTCATAACACCAATACTTTCATATCCATTAATAATATCAATTTGCTTATCAGTAAATTCTTTACTAAAACCAAGTTCTTCCCAGTTTTCAATATCTACACCAGCAGGATTTAACATAGTCTCTAATGTTACATCAGCTTTTTTACCAAGATCAACTACAAAATCTAATCCTGCATCTCCAATGGTTTTATAAGAAACACCAGAAACTTGAGCAGAAGTAATTGGAACCATTTTTTCTGCATCATAAATTTTACCTAAACTTACAAGAGTTTCCATACATTCAGCTTTTGCTTCTCCATATTCACCATTATACATGTCTTCTTCATATTTTGTAAGTTGCATATTACCACATATCCCTTATTTTGCGTTATTTATTTGATAATCTATAATTTCATCAACTAAATGAATAAAATTATCTTTTTGATCAGCAGGTATTGTTGCACCAGCTGCTATGTTATGTCCACCACCACTTCCATTGAAGTTCTTTGATGCTTGATCCATAGCAACACCTAAATTAACTCCTTTTTCAATCATGTTATCAGTAGTTCTAGAGGATACTTTAATAAGATTATCCATCTTCATAAGACTTAATATAGGTTTGTCTGGTAAAAGATCTAGTTCAATACCAATACTACTAACAGCTGCAGCAATTTTCTTTTTCTCTTTATCTTCAGTGTAAATATATTGAATATTTTGTTCTTGAATACTACCTTCACGTTTTATCCATTCAACACCATTTTGCATAGTACTTGAATATTTAGATAATAAAGATTCAGCATAATCCATTTGATTATATTTACCTAACTGAATACTAAGAGCAGCAGTATATTCTTTATTTTTACCACAAGCATTTAATAAGTTAGCATATTCTTCAATATTAGTTAATTCTCTTCTAATATTTTTGATAGTATATACTTCACCATAAATATCTTCATTAATTGATATAAGTTCAGATTTTAAGGTTTCATATTCATCAACAGATAAATCTCTTAATAATTTATCTTTACTAATACCATTCTGATCTAAAAATTCACTACATTCTTCCATGTTTCCAGATAATCCTTTTATTGTAGGAGTATATGTGTAAGCAATTGATTTACTCAATGGTTGACTATTTGAATAAGCTAATTTTAAATCATTTTTAACTTCCATAGTTCCATGTTCAACAGCTTCATCTAAAATAAGTTTATTAATTCCTTGTGGACCATTTTTAAACTGCATATCACCATATGCACCAGTTAATGCAAGACCTGCTAATTCATAGTATTCATAACCATGTACTGATAAATAAGATAAGCCTGAACCACTAACATCGCGAGTTCCATCAATATCAAAAATATGTGGGTTTACGTGAACAATTTCTTTGTTATCAGATTGTATTTCAGGATCAACACCCTCTGGAACTTGATGATGATCTGCAATAATAACATCACCTTTAAGTTTAGAAATACTTTCTAGATTTCCACTTCCCATATCTGAAAAAATAAATAGTTTATATCTGGATTTATTAAGTTCTTTAACATTACTATCTCTAAGACGAGGTAGTATTGTTACATGGAATCTACCACCTGCTTTTTTTATTGTATTAGCAAATATTCCAGCAGATGTTAGTCCATCAGCATCATTGTGAGAAATAATTCTCACAACATGCTGTTTTTCAATATGTGATCTAAGAAGATCACAAGCTTCATCAGCTCTATTTAACAAGTAAAGCTGCTGTTTTTGGATCATATCTCCATCCTTCAGGAAGAACATTGTTTCTTCTGTAGTATTTTACAAGTCTTCTGATTTTAGATTCTATTTTAATTAATCCTCTTTTTGAGTGAATATCTTTAGGATTTTCTTCGAGGTGTTCTCTTATGTTTACAGCTCTTTTAATTAAGTTTAATAAGTCTTCAGGATATTCGAAGTTTGTTCCATTTTTTTCGAGGATTTCTGTAATTTTAGCTCCTACAACAACTTTTGTACTAGGAATTCCGTATTGATCTCTTAAGATAATACCGATTTGACTTGTACTTTGTCCTTCTTTGTGTAATTTTACGATTAATTCTTCAATTTCTTCTGGGTTTTGTTCTACCCATTCAGGTGCGTTTGCCATATTTTTTATCTCCGTTAATTTTATAAAATATATTCATATATTACTGAAAAAGTTATTCTTTCAATATATGATGTAAATAATATTTTTTTTAATGAAATTATTCACTCTTAGAATACCATTTAGCAAATTTCTCCATGGATAATCTTCTATGTGAACATTCATTTTTTTCATCAGTGGTAAGCTCTCCATATGTTTTATCATATTTTTCAACATAAAAGAGTGGATCATATGCAAATCCATTATTACCTTTTTCTTCTGATAAAATTTCACCAGAAACAGTGCCTAAAAAAGTCTTGGGTTCACAATTGGGTGCACAATAACCAATACATGACCTGAATTCGGCGTATCTGTCCTGTTCATCTTCCATTAATTTTAAAATACCCTTATTTGTTATTGTATCCTGAACGTAAGATGAATAAGTTCCAGGAAAATCATTAAGGGCTCTTATAAACAAGCCTGTATCATCGACTATAACTGGTTTTTGAAGCATATCTGCAACATATTTTGCACCAAATGCTGCAACTTCTTCAATTGAACCTTGAACTTCAGGATAACCTGGATTTTCATGTTCAACATCAAAACCAAATTTTTCAAAAATACCTCTTGCCTCTTTAACTTTATGTTCATTTCCAGTTATAAATGTTACTAACATATAATATAATTATATTAATTATCTATGATAGTATTTTTTATAATAAGTAAAATTTTTTCTAAAAAAAGTAAAAAATAATAAATTTAATTTATTATTCTACAAAATGAATTCTTGTAAGTTCTTCTGCTTTTTGTCTGTATTCTTCAGGAGTAATATCATTTAAATAAGCATAGAATATAGCTCCACCAGCACCAGCACCTTCTTTAATACACCCTTTGGTGTAATTTACAAGTCCTTCTTCGGTAGAGTTTTCAAATACAGGATCTGCAGCATAAATACTAATATCTCCTATTTGATTGAATATGTCAAGAATATCTGCAGTTTCATCATTTGCAACATAAATTGTAGTAGCAACACATAAATTGTCAAAGTCATAGTCAGGATCAAGAGCTTTAACAATAGCACAAGGAGCTGCCATTTGAGTTCCACCTGCAAGAGTTACAGGTACAGTACTTCCCATAATAATACCAGCTATAGCAATCATTGTAGGATCTCCTGCAATTTCAACAGCTTTTATAGGATCATCTTTTAAATCTCCAGCTTTAAGATTATTTTTTTCTAAAGTAGCATTTACAACACTATTTTTTAATTCGTGTGGATTTGTTGTCATACAACCACTAACTTTATTTTCAACATCATATCCAAGAGCTGTAAGTAATGCTTGTGTGGTTGTTGTACCTGCAGGTGTTGATTCTCCTATTAATAAGTGATCATTTATTTTAGATAATGTTCTTCCAACTTCTTTTGCATTTTCAAATATTTCTTTAGCATTAGCTACACCTTTTCCTTCTCTTAAATCTCCTCCAGGGTTTCCATGAAGATCAATAAATGATACTTTAGGTTCAACTTCAAGTCCTGCATTAATTGGAATAAATGGCATATCAAGAAGATCTATTGTAGCTTTTGATAAAATTGCAGGTGAAGGAGCAGATAAGTCATCACTATCAGTACTTGCAATATCAGGAAGAGATAATGGTTGATCTCGAAGTATAACTTCTGCATCAAGAGCTGGAGTATATGATGTAAATTCAGGATTTCCAGCACCAGTTAAGTTAGGTATTTTAGAAATAGCTGTGTTTGAAAGAACACATAAAAATACGGTATTTTTTTTATCTTTAATTTCTTTCATTTGTTTGTCTGATCCAAAAACTTTAATATTCTCATACATTTTATTATATTCTCCTTTTATTTGGTTAATTAAAAATATCTATTATTAGAAATCTTATTATAATATTAAATATTGTATTTAAATATAATAATAATTAGTGAATGAATACTAAAAATTAACTTGATTAGGAGAGAATGTTATTTGATTTGTTTAGGTATTGAAGGTACTGCAGAAAAAACAGGAATAGGAATTGTGGATTCAGATGGAAATATTCTAGCAACATGTGGAGATCAATTATATCCAGAAGTTGGAGGTATCCATCCAAGAGATGCAGCAAATTTTCATGCTGAACATATTGTACCTTTAATTAAAGATGCTCTTAGTGAGTCAAAATTGTCACTTAATGATATTGACTTAGTATCTTTTGCAAAAGGTCCGGGTTTAGGTCCTGCTTTAAGAACAATTGCAACAGCTGCAAGAAGTTTATCACAAAATATAGGAGTTCCTTTAATTGGTGTAAATCATTGTATTGGGCATGTTGAAATAGGAAAATTAACAACTGGAGCAAAAGATCCTGTTACATTATATACAAGTGGTGGTAATACTCAGATAATAAGTTATGAATCTGGAGTATATAGGATAATTGGAGAAACTTTAGATATTGCAATTGGTAATTGTTTAGATCAATTTTCAAGAGAAATTGGTTTAGGCCATCCTGGTGGACCAATTGTTGAAAAACATGCAAAAAATACAGATGAAACTGTAGAACTTCCTTATGTTGTTAAAGGAATGGATTTATCATTTTCAGGAATATTAACTAGTGCTATTAATAAGTATAAACAAGGAATTGATTTAGATATTATTTGTAATAGTTTTCAAGAAACATGTTTTGCAATGCTTTGTGAGGTAACAGAAAGAGCATTAAGTTATACAGGTAAGGATGAAGTTCTTCTCTGTGGTGGTGTAGCAGCAAATAGTAAACTACGTCAAATGTTACAAGTTATGTGTGATGAACATTATGTTGATTTTTACATGCCTGATATGAAATATTGTGGTGATAATGGTTCTATGATTGCTCACTTAGGTTTGCTTTCATATCAAGATTCTAAGGTAGGTTTAGAAAATAGTTATATTAATCCTAAGTATAGAACAGATCAGGTAGAAGTTACATGGATAAAAGATAAAGTCAACCATAACATAGATCTCCCTAAGCAAATGATAAATAAAGGTGCTGAAGCTGATATAATTGAAACAATATGGGATAATAATAAAGCTATTATAAAAAATAGAGTTAAAAAGAATTATCGTATAGATCAACTGGATAATAAATTAAGATTAGAAAGAACTAAAGAAGAAGCACGTTTATTATCAGACTGTAAAAAACATGGAATAAAAACTCCATTTATCTACTCAATAGATTTAAATGAAAAAAGTATAATTTTAGAAAAAATAGAATCAGAACAACTTCATCAAACAATAATAAATAATAACTCAACAGATATCAAAGAGTTATTTATTAAAATAGGAGAAATGACATCTAAAATGCATAAAGGTGGAATAATCCATGGGGATCTAACAACAGCAAATATTCTAATAAAGGACGAAGAACCAGTATTCATTGATTTTGGTCTTGGAAAATATAGTAATTTAATTGAAGATCAAGGAACTGATTTATTAGTATTTAAAAAATCATTAACAACAATAATTCCAGAAAAATCAGAAGAATTTTTTAATTATTTCCTAGAAGGTTATAATAATAAAAAAGTAGTTCAAAAAATAGAAGAAATCGAAAAAAGAGGAAGATACCTCTAATATTCTTTTTTTATAAAATAATTGATAAAATGGTTGTAATTATACCAATAATCCAACAATAATATGCAAATACATCTAAACTCCATCCTTCAATTATTTTAAGTAATAATTTAATAGATAAATATCCAAATACAACTGAAGATATAAATCCAACAACTAGTACACTAATTGAAGCATCAAGAGTAACAATATCTTTTGCTTGTATTAAACCAGCACCAAGAACTGCAGGAATACATAATAAAAAACTATATCTAGCCGCATATTCTCTGTTTAATCCAAGAAATAGTCCAGAAGCAATAGTTGATCCTGATCTTGAAATACCTGGAAGAACAGCAAAACCTTGACAGATACCTATTATAAGAGCATCTTTAAATGACATATTTTTTGCTGTAATATCTCCAGATGGACGTCTTTCAGATAGATATAATATAATTCCAGTAATAATTAAGAATATACCTACAAATACTGTACCTCTAAATATTGTTTCAACAGCATCTTTTAATAAAAGACCCATAAGTCCTGTTGGAATAGTAGCAATAATTAAAAGCCAAGAAAGTCTCTTTTCTGGTACTTTTTTTAGTTCACTGATAAATAATTCTTTTCCTTCTGAAAGATCAATTAAGCTAAGAATAAAACCTTTTATCAGGTTTATAATATCTTTCCAGAAGAATGAAAATATAGCAATTAAAGTTCCAAGGTGTAATATAGTATCAAAAGCAAGACCTGTTTCAACACCTAGAATATGAGGAACAAGTACGAGGTGGGCTGAACTACTAATTGGTAGAAATTCACTAATACCTTGTACTGCACCTAAGATAATTGCACTAATAATGTTTAACATTCAATCACCTTATTTGTTTTAAATCTTTTAGTAAATAGTATAAGTTTAATTTTTTATATTATTAAATCTTAAATTCAATGATTTTAAGAAATAATTTTTAATTATAAGTTAATATTAACTAATTTTATTTAATTAGTTATTAAAAAAAAGTTTTTAAAAAAAAGAATATGTTAGATTTATATGAAATCTAACCATCCATGTTTATCTTCTACTTTATTAAATAGGATATCGAATAATTCGTCTTGTAATTTTTTAGTTACATGTCCACGTTTTCCTTTACCTATTTTTATTTTGTCAATAGATCTTATTGGAGATAATTCTGCTGCTGTACCTGAGAAGAAGATTTCATCAGCAGTGTATAATCTTTCTCTAGGAATACGTTCTTCATTAACTTCATATCCTAAATCTTTAGCTACAGTTATAATTGAATCACGAGTTATACCTTTTAATACGGAGGATCCTAAATCTGGTGTGTATATTACATCATCTTCTACAATAAATATGTTTTCTCCAGAACCTTCAGCTACTTCTCCGTTATAATTGAGCATAATACTTTCTTTATATCCGTTAGCAGTTGATTCTATTTTGGATAATTGTGAGTTCATGTAGTTTGATCCAGCTTTTGCTAAGTTTGGCATAGTATCTGGTGCCATTTTTCTCCAAGTTGAGGTACATACATCAATTCCTTGTTCTAATGCATCTTCACCTAAGTATTGTCCCCATGCCCATACTGCAATAACTGTTTCTATTGGACAGTTTAATGGATATACACCAAGTTCTTTGTATCCTCTGAATACTACAGGACGTATGTAACAAGATCTTATGTTGTTAATGTTAATTGTATCTTTAACAGCTTCGCACATTTCGTCAAGGGTGTATGGAATTTCCATTCTGTAGATTTTTGCAGAATTTTCTAATCTTTTCATGTGATCTTTTAATCTGAATACTGCTGGTCCATTTTCTGTGTCGTAGCATCTAAGACCTTCAAATACACTACTTCCGTAGTGAACTACGTGAGATAAAACATGTATTTGTGCGTCTTTCCAGTCTACTAATTCACCGTTAAACCATATTTTTCCTGTTTCATCAAATGCCATTTTCTTATTTCCTTTAAAATTTTTATTTATATTATATTATATTTTTTTTATAGTATAATTATTTTAATATTTTTCTCAATATTTGAATATTTTTCAATAATTGAAAGAAATATGATGATTAATTGAATAATGTATAATTTTTATTTAAAAAAATATAAAATAAGTTTATTTTATGTTAATATTCATAATAATTGTTATAATTATATGAGTTATCATTATTATCTAAATTAGTGTCTTCATCATAATCACTATCATTACTTAATGTATCGTTGGTATCATCTGTTGTATTATTTGTATCATTTAATGTATCATTTGTTATGTTTGTATCGTTTATGATTGTTGTGTTATCTACTGTAGTTGTATTATTTACATCTATAATTGGTTTTATGATATTTATTATTATTTTTTCAATTGAATGCCAAGTATTTTTAATAGGACTTAAAAATGAAGTGTCTTCTTTGTTTTTACATGAACAATCATCAGGACATGAACATGTTTCATTACAATAGTAACATTCACCGTTATTATTTGTTCCGTTGGCTATTTTTTTATAGTCTTCGTTTTTACACATACATGTATTATTACAGTGACATTCTGTAGAATTACATGCATAACAAGGAGCACTTTGATCACTATATGTAGGTTCTGTTGCACTTATAGGTCCTATTAAACTAAGAATAAGTAATGATATTATTGATACTATCATTATTTTATTTCTCATTTTATCTCCTTTTTTAAATTACTTTTTTAATATAAATTTTAGATATTTATATTCATCATATAAATCTTTGTTTTATTTTTAATAAATAGTTATTTTATTTTTTTAAAATTAGGGGCTTTATTTATTTTTTTAATATTTTTTTTAATTAAACCATAACCTTTATATACTACTTCATATAAAGTATGTAATAGAGCCTGATTACAGGCATCAAAAAAACTATTTTATACTGGGCTGGTGGTCTAGGGGTATGATACCTCCCTTACAAGGAGGGGATCAGGAGTTCAAATCTCCTCCGGCCCATTTTACTTTAAAAAATTATTTATTCTAATTTTAATATTTATTATTTAATTTATTTGTAATTTCTGTATTTTTATTGAAGATTTTACTTATAACTTATAACTTTTTTGTTAAAAATTATTTTCAAAAAATAAATTTAATTAAAAAAATAAGTTAGGGAAAATTTGGAGGTTATAAAGTCATTGTTACAATAGATATAATTATTGATATAAAGAAGATGATTACACCTTTGAATAATAAATCTGATAAGTTTCTATCAACTAAGAATAAACCACCAAAACATATTATAGCACTACTTGCAATTCTACCAAGACCAGTGTAAGGGCCAGATGTAAATAAACTAAATGCATATGATACAATAGATGCAATTATAACAAGAAGTACCATATAAATTAGAATATGATTACTAAAGAAATCAAAAATTCCACTTATATCTAAATTAAATGAAGGTATACTTCTTTTGTTAGAATAACTACTTTGTGAATAATAATCATTTCTAGAATATGTGCTTCCACCTCTATTTAAACTAACACCATAACTTTTCTTTTTATTTCTTTTAAAGAGTCCACTACTACGGGATTTACCAGTTTGTGGTTCAAGACTAACAGGTTTAGTGTTTATAGGTTCATAATACTCATATTCATCTTCAACAGTAGGTTCAGATACAATATTACGTTTTTCAGCATAATTCTTAGCTATTTTAATTAAACCTTTTCTATCTACTAATTTAATATTTCTTTTTTGAGCATATACTGCAGATCCATGAGTATAACTACTTGTTGAGAATATGATTATTTTTGAAGCTCGAAGTGCTTTAGCAGCTGCTTCCATATCTTTTATAACATCCAATCCAACTTTCCAAGGTTCTTCATAATTTTTACATGCAACAACTACACCAACTTCTCCAACAGAAGTATGAAGAGTACCGTATATGTCAATAGTATGATTAGCAACTTGATAGTTTTTAAGTATATCAAAACCACTATCTTCCATTATAGCAGCAATAAAATTAACTAGTCGTTCTTTGTCCAACTTTTTCCCTCATTTACGGTTTTATGTTAAATAAATTTTTAACATTAATATTGATTTATAGATATATTTTTACATATATTATAATTTATCTATAATAAAAAAAATATTCTTTTAAAAAAATCAAATATTAATAAAAGAAGAATTAACAATAAATAATATTATGAAATTCTTAATAACAAATGATGATGGATTAACTTCTAATGGTATTCTAGCTGTAAAAAATGCAGTAGAAGGACTTGGAGAAACAACAATAGCAGCACCACTAACACAGCAAAGTGGAGTGGGTCATGCAATAACATTAATGAAACCACTTAGAGTATATAAAACAAAATTGGCTGATGGTTCATATGGATATGCAGTTTCAGGAACACCAACAGATTCTTTAATTGTGGGAGCTAAATCAATAATGGATGAAGAACCAGACATGGTTATTTCAGGAATCAATATTGGTGAAAATTTATCAAGATCAATAACAACATCAGGAACTCTTGGAGCAACATTTGAAGCAGCATCCTTTAATATTCCATCAATTGCAGTGTCTTTACAAATTGATAGGGAAGATTTAAAATTTAAAGAAGGAGTAAATGAAATAGACTATTCTTTTGCTGAAAAAATACTAAGAAAATTAGTTAAAAATGTAATGAAATATGGTATGCCAGAAAATGTTAACATATTAAATCTTAATATTCCAGCAAATCCTAAATCTGAAGAAATAATACAAGCAGATCTTGCAAATAGAATGTATACAACAGATGTTGAAAAAAGAGTAGATCCATATGGACATCCATATTATTGGATTGTTGGAGATTTAATTAATGAAGAAGGTGAAAATACTGATGTACATGCATTACGTGTTTTAAATCAACCAGTAGTAACTCCAATATCAACAGACTTGAATTCACATGAAGATATATCTAAATGGTTAAAATAAAAGTGATTATTTATTAATAACTTCTATTCCCATTATTTTATCTAAATTTTTATTTTTAATATCATAAGCAATATAACTACTACCAATAGCTCCACTTTTATCAGTAAGAATTTTTACAGGAGCAATACGTTTAATTTTATCAATAATCATACCTGAAATATTTATAGGTTCGGTCATACTACCTCCAGAACCAGTAAGAACAATTCCATCTATAGTTTCATCCATAATACCATATAAACCATAAATCTCCATAACAACACTCATAACAAGTGAATTTATTGCAACAATAGCATTTTTATCTTTTTTTAGAGCTTTTTTTATAATATTGTCTTTTATTGATGAAATACCAGAATCTACTTTTGCAATTTTATTGATTCCAGCATTTGAAAAACATTCATTAGCAGTTTTTTTTCCAGAATCAATTTCACGAATCATATCAAGATCAATTGGACCATGTATAAATCCCATAGCACCAATACAAGCATCAATAGAACCCTTGATTTTTCCATTTTCAACAAGAATGCATACACTATTAGAACTAATATCAGCAATAATCATATTTTTCCAATTAGTTTCTTTATATGCATAATATGAAAGACTAACCTTTTCAGAACTAGCACAATGAGAGTAACTAGCACGGAAACGTTCATCAAGAAATTCACAATCTGAATGTAGACCAGGAATTAGTATTGTTGGAATATTCAGTGCTACAATTTCATCAAATACTTTACTTCCACCACCAGTAATTTTTCCAGCACCATCAATAGATCTTATTCCTCTATTTTCTACATATTCTATTGGTGTAATTTTATTTATTCCATCACCCATTGAATATGTCATAGCAAGTAATTTAACTTCATCAAGATTAATATATTTTTCAATAGTTTCTTTAAATGAAATATCATTTTTAGATAATTCATCACGAGATAATTTAAAGTATTTAACTTCATTTCTATCTTCATCAATAATTTCAAAAGAAACAGCAGTTGTTCCATGATCCATACCAATATAATATCCCATATTATAACCTCTAAATATTTTAATTAAAGATATTTTTTTTATAAAAGTAGTGATTTTTGTGTTTTTTTATAAGAATAAGTTTATTTTAATAATGGAGGTTAAAAAAAAGTATTAAAAAAAGAATAAATTAATTTATTCTTCTTTTTCTAATCCACAAGCGGTTCTTAATGCTTTACCAACAATTTCTATTTGTTTTTCTCCTTCTAATCTTCTTTGTGTGTAAAGTTTAGGGTAGGAGTTTGAACTGTCTACAGCAAATTCTGTTGTGAATGTACCATCTTGGATTTCTCTTAAGATTTTTCTCATGTTTTCTTTAGCTTCATCAGTTATGATTCTGTCTCTTCTTGTAAGTCCACCAAATTCTGCGGTGTTACTTACATCATGCCACATGTTTCCAAATCCTTTTTCGTAGATTAAATCAATGATAAGTTTCATTTCGTGACAGGTTTCAAAGTAAGCCATTTCTGGTTTGTATCCTGCTTCTACTAAAGTTTCGAATCCTGCTTCAATAAGTGCAGTTAATCCACCACAAAGTACAGCTTGTTCACCGAATAAGTCTGTTTCAGTTTCTTCTCTGAATGTTGTTTCTACTACACCTGCTCTTGTAAGACCTACAGCTTTTGCCATTTCAATAGCAATATCGAAAGCATTTCCTGTTGCATCTTGTTCAATTGCTATTAAACCTGGAATTCCGAATCCTTCTTCGTATGTTTGTCTTACTTTTGATCCTGGTCCTTTAGGTGCAATCATTGTTACGTTTACATCTTCAGGTACTCTTATACGATTGAAATGAATGTTGTATCCGTGAGAGAAGGAAATTGTGTTTCCTGGTTCAAGATTATCTTTAATTTGTGTTTCATAAACATCTTTTTGGATTTCATCAGGAATTAATATGTGGATAATGTCAGCTTCTTTTGCTGCTTCTTCAACAGTTTTTACTGTTAATCCATCTTCTTGAGCTTTATTCCATGAATTTCCGCCTTCTCTTAAACCCATTACTACATTTAATCCGCTGTCTTTTAAGTTGAGGGATTGACCTCTTCCTTGACTTCCGTATCCTATAACTGCAATAGTTTTTCCTTCTAAAACATTTGTGTTTACATCGTCATCATAATAAAGTTTCATTTTATCGAGTACTCCTTTAAATTTATAAATTCTATATAGATTTATTTGTACACTACTAATTATATTATAACTAATATAAAACAATTTATTGAATATATTATAGAAATGTATAATAAAATAAAAACTAATTGGTGTTAATATGAAATTTCTAGAATTAAATGATACATATACAAAAGGTAGGAAACATCCAACAATAGATCAAGTTCAAATAATTGAAGAACAAACAAACTTTCCAATAAGCTGGTTAAACACACAAGGATACTGTGAATATTCATTATACTTAGAAAACTTTCAACATATTAAAGTAAAAGCAAATAAAGCAATGTTAACAGGAACATCAGTACATAATAAATTAGAAAATGATTTTAAAAAAGAAGCAGAGAAAAAACCATTAGATGAAATAATATCAACATCAAAAACACAAGAAGTACTCTCAAGAGAATTTTTTGTAATAAGTCCAAAATATGGAATAAGAGGATTTATTGATGAGATATGGTTAACACCAGATAGTATAGTAATAATAGATGATAAACCTGGAGCTAAAGCATACATGTCTATGAAAAATCAGGTATATGCATATTGTCTTGCATATAAGGAGTTAATGGGTGATGATCGAAAAATAGAAGGTGCTCTAAGAACAAGGGGAACAGATAATATATTTTGGCGTGAAGAGTTTACACAAGAAGCTGAAGATAATATTATAAAAACAATAAATCATATGCAAAATTTAATTGCAGGATCTGATGATTTCATACCTACAAAAAATCCAAATAAATGTAGAGCATGTAGATTCAGTAATGTTTGTCCAAATGCTCAATAAAAAAATAGTAATAAGGGGATGAAATTATAATGTGTTTTGTCCTCTTGTTATTGCGGTAACTCCTGTTTTTACAACTTCTTTTATTCCATATGGTTTTATTAGTTTAGTCAGTGCTTTTATCTTTGATGGATCTCCTGTTATTTCTATTGTCAATGTTTTTGGTGTAACATCAACTATATGTCCACGGAATATATCAGTGTATTGTATTATTTCTGATTTTGTTTTTTCATCTGGTGTATGTACTTTTATTAATGCTAATTCTCTTTTTATTGTTTTTTCTGGGTTTAATTCTCTTACTTTTAGTACTTCTATTAGTTTATTTAATTGTTTTGTTATTTGTTCTAGTACTTGTTCATCTCCTGTTGTTCTTATTGTTATTCTTGATATTGTTGGATCTTCTGTTTTTCCTACTGTTATATTGTCTATGTTGAAGTTTCTTCTTGTAAATAATCCTGATACTCTCTGTAATACTCCTGGTTTATTTTCTACAAGGATACTTATTGTATGTTTTTGTGATTGTGCCATCTTAATCATCCTCTGTTTTATATTCTCCAACAATCTTGGTAATTTTTTCACCTGGAGGTACCATTGGTAATAATTCTGCAGGATCAATTACTATATCAATCACTGTTGCTTCTCTACTTTTTAATGCATTTTGTATTGTTTCTTTTAATTCTCCTGGTTTTTCTACACGTTCTCCACGTACTCCGTATGATTGAGCAAGTTTTACAAAGTCGGGGGTAGGAGACATTTTTGTTTGAGAAATTCTATTATTGTAATAAAGAACTTGCCATTGATATACCATTCCAAGGTATCTATTATTAAGAACACATGTTACTATTGGAAGATCATATTCTTTGATTGTTGCTAGTTCTTGTGAAACCATTTGGAATCCTCCATCTCCAACAATTGCTAGTACATTTTCTTCTGGTTTTGCTACTTGTGCTCCTATTGCTGCTGGAAGTCCAAATCCCATTGTTCCCAGTCCTCCTGATGATATGAATGTTCTTGGGTTTTTTGTTTTATAGTAGTGTGCCATCCACATCTGGTTTTGTCCTACATCAGTAGAAACAATAGTTGTTGGTGTTATAGCTTCCATTATTTCTTTAATACATTCTTGAGGTTTGAGTTGATCATCATTAAATGTCATCTTAGGAACATAAGCTTGATTTTTACTTATAACATCACTAGTCCAACCATTATCATTAGCAGTTGTGATTTCACAGATAAGTTCTTTGAGTATTTTCTTTGCATCTCCTACTATTGGAAGATCAATTTTAACATTTTTACCAATTTCAGCAGGATCAATATCAATATGTATTTTTGTAGCATTAGGTGCAAATTCTGAAATTTTTCCTGTTGTACGATCTGAGAATCTACAACCTACAGCAATAAGACAATCACATTCTGTAACAGCAATATTTGTTGATTCAAGACCATGCATACCAAGTAAACCTAATGATAATTCATCATCTTCAGGGATAGATCCTTTTCCCATAAGTGTTGTAGCAACTGGAATATTAGAAATTTTTGAAAATTCAATAAGTTCTTTTGAAGCATCAGATAAAATTACTCCTCCACCTGCAAGTATAATTGGTTTTTTACTATTTTCAATAGTTTCTATTGCTCTTTTTATTTGTCTTTTATTTCCTTTTGTTGTAGGTTTATATCCTGGAATATCGAATTCTTTTATCATATCTTCGTCTGTTAGTTCATTTTCAAGAACATCTTTTGGAATATCAACAACTACAACACCTTTACGTCCTGTTGATGCAATATGGTATGCCTCATCAATAATTTGAGGTAATTTTTTAGAATCTCTTGGCTGGAAATTTGCTTTTGTAATAGGCATAGTAATACCTAAAGTATCTACTTCTTGGAAAGCATCTGTTCCAATAATACCTGTTGTAACTTGTCCTGTAAGTGCTACTACTGGAGATGAATCAATATTTGCTGTAGCTATTCCAGTTACTAGATTTGTTGCTCCAGGACCTGATGTAGCTAAACATACACCTACTTTTCCTGATACTCTTGCATATCCATCTGCTGCATGTGCTGCTGATTGTTCATGTCTTACTAGTATATGTTTTAAGTCACAATCATATATTGAATCATATAATGGTAATAATACTCCTCCAGGATATCCAAAGATAGTATCTGTACCATTTTCTTTAAGTTTCTTTAGTAGTGCTTCACTTCCATTCATATTTTTAACTTCCTTATAAAAATTAATAATTTATTTTATCTTTTTCTAATTTTATTTTTTATTATAATTCTTTTCTTGTTTTTCTATTGTTTATTTACAATAAGAATTTATTAAAATTATAATGTATTTTGTCCTCTTGTTATTGCGGTAACTCCTGTTTTTACAACTTCTTTTATTCCATATGGTTTTATTAGTTTAGTCAGTGCTTTTATCTTTGATGGATCTCCTGTTATTTCTATTGTCAATGTTTTTGGTGTAACATCAACTATATGTCCACGGAATATATCAGTGTATTGTATTATTTCTGATTTTGTTTTTTCATCTGGTGTATGTACTTTTATTAATGCTAATTCTCTTTTTATTGTTTTTTCTGGGTTTAATTCTCTTACTTTTAGTACTTCTATTAGTTTATTTAATTGTTTTGTTATTTGTTCTAGTACTTGTTCATCTCCTGTTGTTCTTATTGTTATTCTTGATATTGTTGGATCTTCTGTTTTTCCTACTGTTATATTGTCTATGTTGAAGTTTCTTCTTGTAAATAATCCTGATACTCTCTGTAATACTCCTGGTTTATTTTCTACAAGGATACTTATTGTATGTTTTTGTGATTGTGCCATCTTAATCATCCTCTGTTTTATATTCTCCAACAATCTTGGTAATTTTTTCACCTGGAGGTACCATTGGTAATAATTCTGCAGGATCAATTACTATATCAATCACTGTTGCTTCTCTACTTTTTAATGCATTTTGTATTGTTTCTTTTAATTCTCCTGGTTTTTCTACACGTTCTCCACGTACTCCGTATGATTGAGCAAGTTTTACAAAGTCGGGGGTAGGAGACATTTTTGTTTGAGAAATTCTATTATTGTAATAAAGAACTTGCCATTGATATACCATTCCAAGGTATCTATTATTAAGAACACATGTTACTATTGGAAGATCATATTCTTTGATTGTTGCTAGTTCTTGTGAAACCATTTGGAATCCTCCATCTCCAACAATTGCTAGTACATTTTCTTCTGGTTTTGCTACTTGTGCTCCTATTGCTGCTGGAAGTCCAAATCCCATTGTTCCCAGTCCTCCTGATGATATGAATGTTCTTGGGTTTTTTGTTTTATAGTAGTGTGCCATCCACATCTGGTTTTGTCCTACATCAGTAGAAACAATAGTTGTTGGTGTTATAGCTTCCATTATTTCTTTAATAACACTTTGTGGCTTTAATGGAATTGTATCATATTGCATATTATCTTCAGGATAATTGATATTAGTAATATTTTCAGTCCATGGTGTTCTAGTTGGAACTTCTACTTCTGTTATAAATTCTTTCAATGTTATTTTTGCATCACCAACAATTGGTATGTCAATTTCAATTGTTTTACCAATTTCAGCAGGATCAACATCAATTTGTATTTTTGTAGCATTAGGTGTGAATTCATCAATAGAACTGACACTACGATCTGAGAATCTACAACCTATAGCAATAAGACAATCACATTCTGTTAATGCTATGTTTGCAGCTTGGATTCCATGCATACCAATCATTCCAAGAGATAATGGATGATCTTCACTAATTATTCCTTTTCCCATAAGTGTTGTAGCAACTGGGATATTTGTTAGCGTAGCAAATTTAATAATTTCTTCTGAAGCATTTGAAAGAATACTTCCTCCACCTGCAAGTATCACTGGTTTTTCACTGTTTTCAATAGTTTCTATTGCTTTTTTTATTTGTTTTTTATGTCCTTTTGTTGTAGGTTTATATCCTGGTGTTAGAATATCTGGATTAATATCTTCAATATTTACTTCTTCTTTAAGAGCATTATTAGGAAAATCTATAACAACAGGACCTGGTCTTCCTGTAGAGGCAATATAAAATGCTTTATCAACCATTTCTGGAATTTTATCAGCACTTCTTGGCTGATAATTATGTTTACTAATAGGCATTGTAATACCCAAAGTATCTACTTCTTGAAATACATCTTTTCCTATAAGATTTGTTGCAACTTGTCCTGTAAGTGCTACAACTGGTGAAGAGTCCATATTTGCTGTTGCAATTCCTGTTGTAATATTTGTTGCACCTGGACCTGATGTAGCTAGACACACGCCCACTTTTCCTGATGCTCTTGCATATCCATCTGCTGCATGCACTGCTGATTGTTCATGTCTTACTAGTATATGTTCAATATCTGATTCACATAGTGCATCATAAAATGGTAATAGTACTCCTCCAGGATATCCAAAGATAGTATCTGTACCATTTTCTTTAAGTTTTTCAATTAATAGTTCACTACCTTTCATTTTTTAACACCATTTAATTAAAATCTGTATATTTTCAAGATTTTTTTAATATATATAATATATATTAGCGATAATAATTATATTTTATTAGAAATTTTATTAAAATAATTTCGATAATTATTCAACATATTTAAAGTAATTCTAATAATAATGGAGCTAAAATTTCTTTTGTATAAAAATTAAATAAAAGATAAAACTAAAATATATATTAATAAATATCATCTTTTGATGTGATTTAATTTTAGAGAAGACATCTGTAGTTTAGGACGTGATTAAATAATGAAAATATTAGTTGTAGGTAGCGGTGCAAGAGAACATATAATAGCAAAAGAATTAAGTAAAAATGCTGAAGTTTACACATACATGGGAAGAAAAAATCCTGGACTTGCTAAAGTTTCAACAAAATATGCTGTAAATGATGAATCTGACTTTGATGCAATTATAGAATTTGCAAAAGAGAATGATGTAGATATTGCATTTATTGGACCTGAAGCTCCTCTTGAAAAAGGGATTGTTGATGATTTAAAAGCAGAAGGAATATTATCAGTAGGTCCTGCTAAACAAGCAGCACAAATAGAAACAAATAAAGCATTCATGAGACAATTATTTGAAGATTATCAAATACCTGGATCAATAAAATACGGAACATTCTATGATTTAGAAGAAGCATATGAATATATTGATAGTTTTGATGCTCCTGTTGTAATAAAACCAATAGGATTAACAGGTGGAAAAGGAGTTAAAATTGTTGGAGATCAACTAGTTGATAATCAAGAAGCAAAAGAATATGTTAAAGAAATATTTGACCAAAAAATGGGTGGATTCGAAGGAGTAGTAATTGAAGAATTATTAATTGGGGAAGAATACACTATACAAGCTTTTGTCGATGGAAAAAATGTATTACCAATGCCTGCAGCACAAGATCATCCACATGCTTTTGAAGGAAATAAAGGACCAATTACTGGTGGTATGGGTTCATATTCTGATAAAGATTTCTTGTTACCATTTTTAACAAAAGAAGAATATGATGCTTCTGTAGAAATAATGGAAAAAACAGTAGAAGCAATAGCAAAAGAAGCAGAACCATATAAAGGAATATTATATGGACAATTCATGTTAACTCCAGAAGGACCAAAAGTAATAGAATATAATGCAAGATTTGGTGATCCTGAAGCAATGAATGTATTAACATTATTTGATGATGATCTAGCAAGTATAGCTCAAAAGATTGTAGATGGAACTCTTGATACAGCAAATTTCCAAAATAAAGCATCAGTATGTAAATATGTAGTACCAGATAAATACCCAAATACAACAGCAAATGATACAATCATTGAAATAGATGAAGATAAAATAAAACAATTAGATGCAGAAGTATTCTATGCAGCAGTATATGCAGACGATAATGATGATGTAAGATTAACCTCATCTAGAGCAATAGCAGTTCTTGCAATGAGAGATACTATTAAAGAAGCAGAACAAGCATGTGAAGAAGCAATAGGATACATTAAAGGTGAAGTATATCACAGATCTGATGTAGCAACAGAAGAATTATTAAATCAAAAAATAGAACACATGAAAGAAGTTAGACAATAAGTCTAATTTTATATTTAACCTCCTCTATAACATTATTTTATTTAGAAGTTATTTTTTCACTAATTTTAGAATATGATTCATTTTATTTTTACAAAGTTTTTTTAATTAAAAAGAATAAATAGTTATATTATTTATTATTATAATTTATAAAAAGATTTTTTACTATATAAATTAGGAATAAAAGTTAATATTTTAAGGGAAGAAATAAAATGAGCAAATTATTATCAATGTCTGATGTAGAAGATCAAGTTAATACAATACTTGAAATTGCAGAAGATCTTAAATCAGGAAAAATAGCAGGAAAACCGCTTGAAGATCAATATTTAGGAATGATTTTTGAAAAATCATCAACAAGAACAAGAGTATCATTTGAAGTAGGTATGCATCAATTAGGTGGGACACCATTATATCTCTCAAGTAAAGATTTACAATTAAACAGAGGAGAACCTATCTCTGATACAGCAAGAGTATTATCACGTTTTCTTGATTGTATAATGATAAGAGCTAAAAAACATGAAAATGTAGAAGAATTAGCAGAATATGCAACAATACCTGTTATAAGTGGACTTACAGATAAAGAACATCCATGTCAAGCATTTGCAGATCTATTAACAATAAAAGAATATAAAGGAGATTTCAATAGAAAACTTGTATTTATTGGTGATGGAAATAATGTATGTAACTCATTATTACTTGCTAGTGCTTATGTAGGAATGGATATGACAGTAGCATGTCCTGAAGGATACGAACCAGATCAAGAAATTTATGAAAAAGCAAAACAAGCAGCACAAAAGAATGGTTCAGAAATAACAATAGAACATGATATAAATAAAGCTGTGGAAAATGCTGATATTCTATATACTGATGTGTGGGTAAGTATGGGTGATGAAAGTGAACAAGCTGAACGTGAAAGAATTTTCAAACCATACCAAATTAATGAACAATTATTATCTAAAGCAAAATCTGATGCAATAGTAATGCATTGTTTACCTGCAATAAGAGGACAAGAAATAACTGATGATGTAATGACTTCATCTCAATCAGCTATATGGGATCAAGCTGAAAATAGATTACATGCACAAAAAGCAATATTATATTTTATGTTAAAATAGTTAAATAAAGAAAATAAACTTCCCTTCTCATAATATTTTTTTTTAATTTCTTTTAATATGAAATATCCCACAGAATAAAAAGTAATTTTTTTTTAAAAGTTTTTGAAGTGAAATAATGTTATCAAAAAGAATTATACCATGTTTAGATTGTGATTTACAAGTACCTGAAGGACGAGTAGTTAAAGGAGTAGAATTTAAACAGATCAGATATGCTGGAAATCCTGTAGAACTTGCAACTAAGTATTACGAACAAGGTGCTGATGAAATTGTATTTTTAGATATAACAGCATCTCATGAACGTAGATCTACTATGGCTAGTGTAATTGAAAAAGCAGTTGAAAATGTATTTGCACCAATATGTGTTGGTGGAGGAATACGTGAAGTAGATGATTATGTTAACATGTTAAAAGCAGGAGCAGATAAATGTTCTACAAATACAGCAGCTATAAAAGATCCATCTTTGATAAATAGAGCATCAGATCATGTTGGAAGTCAAGCATGTGTTATAGGAATTGATGCAAAAAGAAGATATGTTGAAAATCCATCAGAATCTGATGAACATTACATAGTTGAAACTGATGATGGTTATTGTTGGTTTGACTGTAGTATTTATGGTGGACGTGAATTCACAGGAATTGATGCAGTAAAATGGGCAATTGAATGTGAAGAAAGGGGTGCTGGTGAAATTCTTTTAACAAGTATGGATCGTGATGGAACAAAAGTTGGATATGATTTAGATTTAACCCGCACTATTAGTGAGAATGTATCTATACCAGTTATAGCATCTGGTGGTGTTGGAAATCCTGAACATATCTATGATGCTTTTAACAGTGGTAAGGCAGATGCAGCTTTAGCAGCAAGTATATTTCACTTTGATGAATATCCAATACCTGAGGTTAAAAAATATCTTAAAGAAAAAGATCTTCCAATAAGAATATAATATTTTAGATGATAAAAATGACACTTATAGTAAACATAGTAACACCTGAAGGCATAGTAATGGCTTCAGACAGTAGACAAAGTCAAAAGAATAATAAACAAATAACAAGAATTTCAACAAACAATGCAACAAAACTATTTCCTATAAATAAGAGAATAATGGTTGGTACAGCAGGTTTAGCATTTTTTTCAGATAAAAATGGTATATTGAAAAATGTATCAAATTACATTAAAGAATACAGTAAATCATCCGGATCTGAAAATATTACAGTAGAAGAAGTAGCTGTTCAACTACAAAATTATCTTAGTAATAAGTATCCATGGCAACAACAACTTGACATATCAGTACAACAATTAAAACAAGATGCAAAACGTAATGGAGCTCAAATATTATCTATAGAAAAACAAAATGATTCAATAGAATTTAAAATAAAACAACCAACAGGAAGAATAGAAGAAGGACATCTTAATGTAGAACCTGTAATGTTACTTGTAAGTGGATATAATAAAAATGGTTCTTTTGAGACATATGAAGTACATGCTCCAGGAAATGTGGAAAGAAAACGTGGAAATGATGAATTTGGATGTACATGGATAGGACAAGGTGATGTTGTATCAAGATTAATTCTTGGATATGATGGAAAACTATTAGGTTCTCCAATGTTTCAAAAACTATTTTCATCAATGTCACAAGAAGATATTTTAAAACAAATTCGTGGAGTAGAATATAATATTTCATGGGGATTATTAACATTACAAGATGCTGTAGATCTTGCAGTATTTCTTATAAAAACAACATCAACAATACAGAAATTTGCTGATGGAGTAACAATGGATATAGGTGAAGTTCAAGGTGTTGGTGGACCTATTGATGTTGCAATAATAACAAAAGAAAGAGGAGTTCAGTGGGTGAATAAAAAAGAAATAACTTATAATGAACTTTAATTCTTTCATATTCTTTTTTTAATATTATTAATCTTATAATTTAATCACATAAGTAGAATTTTTTTACAAGATATACAATATTTTTTGCTTCTTCTGCTTGTTCTGAAGGAACTTTAAATGAGATTGGAGCACTATATGCTGCACCATTATGAAGAACTACATGATTTCCTGTTACACCGATTTTTATATCAACATCTATGTCAAAAGTTCCAGCTGTTTCATAACTAATTGTTTGTATGGCTTTTTTAGGGTAGAATTTAACTTCTACTTTTTTTCCACTTAATCCTTGAATATCTACCACATATATTCCAAGTGTTGTTAATACAATTGAATCTCTAAAAAACTGGAATGCTTGTATTACTTCTTCATCATCAAATAAATAATCCATTACGGGACTTAAATCAGCTCCAACATCAGCATGTCCTGCTAATTTATTTATAAAACCCATGGTTTCTCACCTTATTTTTTTTTATTGTTAGTATATTGAAACTAAAATTTATATTTTTATTAAAATAAAAGAATATTAGAAAAGAAGGTGTCACCTATGGAAAAATTTATAATTTATAATGAAGAGTATTTTGGTGATTTTGATTTAGATTTAACTATAAATTCTGGTCAAACAAGTCAAATTCCATGGAAATATATTGATGGTAAATATTATGAAGTTTTAGTTATTGATGAAGCAATGGTTTTGGTAAAATTGTCTCAAAAAACTACTAATAGTCCTTTATATGTTGAATATTATTCTGATGTTGATATTAATGAAGAGATTGTTAGACGTAAGATTTTCTATTTATTTGATCTTGATTATGATATAACAGGTCTTTATAGTTTTTTAAATGATAATAATGAATTAAATAATGTTTATAAATTTAATCAAGGTCTTAGATTATATAAAGCACAATTTCCATTTGAATGTATAATATCATCTATTTGTTCTGCTAATAATTCAATTAAACGATGGACTAAGTCAATGCAAACTATTCGTGAAAATTGTGGAAAATCAATATCTTATAATGGTGAAAATTATTATTTATTTCCAACAGAAGATATTTTTCTTAACATACCTGAAGATGAGTTGAAAAGTTATGGTGTTGGGTATAGAAGTTCTTATATGATTAATTCTACAAAATCAATTCTTTCTTCTGAAAATTTTCATGAAAAAATAAGTAAATTATCATATGATGATGCTTTTGAATATATTCTTGATCTTGAAGGTGTTGGTCCTAAAGTTGCTGATTGTATTCTTCTTTATGGTTATAATAAACATGAAGCATATCCAGTTGATGTATGGATAAATAGAATTACAACACACTTATATTTTAATGGTCAAAAACCGTCTAATAAGAAAATTATGAATTTTGCAAGAGATAATTTTGGAATATATTCAGGTTATGTTCAATTATATCTTTTTAATTATGCAAGATTATCTGGTCTTATGGATAAATTAAAAGTTTCTAAAAATAATTAAGAATGTATTTTTAGGGGGAGAGGGTAGA
Organism: uncultured Methanobacteriaceae archaeon; assembly: GCA_964530785.1. Classification (GTDB taxonomy): domain Archaea; phylum Methanobacteriota; class Methanobacteria; order Methanobacteriales; family Methanobacteriaceae; genus Methanosphaera. The sequence continues at coordinate 29,256 of CAZHBQ010000012.1, forward strand.
ATGAATATTTCATATCTATTCTATATTTCTATAATTTCTAGTATATTAATGTTTTATTAATTATTACTTGATTTTATTCATCTGTAACAATAACTTTGTTCATTACATCTCCAGGTCTAATTTCATAGACAACTTCCATACCTTCAATAACTTGTCCAAATACTGTGTGAACTCCATCAAGGTGTGGTTGTGGGCTGTGTGTTATGAAGAATTGACTTCCACCTGTATCTTTTCCAGCATGTGCCATAGATAAAGCTCCAGTTCCGTGTCTATGTGGGTTACCTTCTGTTTCACATTTAATAGTGTAACCTGGACCACCTGTTCCATTTCCATTAGGACATCCACCTTGTATTACAAAGTCTGGTATTACTCTGTGGAATGTAAGGCCATCATAAAATCCTTTTTTTGCTAATTTTTCAAAATTTTCTACTGTTCCTGGTGCTTCGTTAGGGAATAATTCTAAAGTTATGTCACCTTTTTCTGTTTTTATGACTGCTTTTTTCATTTTATTTTCACCTGTTTTAATTATGATAATAAGCTTTGTAGAAACCTATTTAAATATTATGTTCTATTTTTACCTATAATGTAGAATTCTTAGTAAATTTTATAGTTAATAGGAAATAAACAATTATATTGATAACTTATTAATTTTTACATAAAATATAAGATAAGAAAAATGGAGGAATCTTTTTTGAATAGTAAAGAAGTAGAAAATACATTAGATAAATATGTGATGCATACATATGGAAGATATGATTTAGTAATTGACCATGCACATAAAAGTATTGTATATGATAAAGAAGGAAATGAATACATTGACTGTGTAGCAGGAATAGCAGTAAATAATATTGGTCATACTCATCCAAAAGTTAAAGAAGTAATATCAAAACAAGCAGAAAAACTTATTCACGTATCAAACTTATATTATACAGAAGAACAAGCAGAATATGCACAAAGAATTGTTGAAGCATCACCACATGATAAAGTATTTTTTGCAAATAGTGGAGCAGAAGCAAATGAAGGAGCAATAAAACTTGCACGTAAATACACAAAAAAAGGTGAAATTATTGCAATGAACAACTCCTTCCACGGAAGAACATTAACAACAATTACAGCAACAGGACAACCAAAATATCAACAAGGATTTGGACCATTACCAGAAGGATTTATACACGTTGATTATAATGATATAAAACAAGTAGAAGATGCAATTACAGAAAATACAGCAGCAGTACTTGTAGAACCTATTCAGGGAGAAAGTGGTGTACGTGTACCTGATGAAGATTATCTTCCAGCATTAAGAAAATTATGTGATGAAAAAGGAATACTTTTAATATTTGATGAAGTACAAACAGGATTCGGAAGAACAGGAAAATTCTTTGCATCAGAAATAACAGGAGTAGTACCAGATATAACAACTTGTGCTAAGGCAATAGCTGGTGGACTTCCAATGGGTGCAGTACTTGCAAGTAGTAAAGTAGCTGATGCTTTCAAACCAGGAGATCATGCATCAACATTTGGAGGAACAGCACTTGCTTGTAGTGTGGCTTCATGTGTACTTGACATATTTGAAGAAGAAGATCTTGTAAATAAATCACATGAAAATGGAATTTACTTCAGAGAAAAATTAGCATTATTAAAAGAAAATCATGACTGTATTGAAGATATAAGAGGTCATGGATTAATGGTTGGAGTAGAATTAAACTATGCATGTGGAGATCTTGTAGCAAAAGCTCAAGAAAAAGGAGTACTTATTAATGTTGCAAATGGTAATGTAATAAGATTTGTACCACCACTAGTAATTACAAAAGAAGAATTAGATAAAGTTGTAGAAGTAATTGATGAAATATTACCATAATAATACTTATTAAACTTCTTTACTACTCATCCCCTTATTTTTTTAGATTATTTTTTTTAATAAACAAATGTTTGAAAATCAAAATCAGATTTCTTAATTTGATTTTTTGAGTTTATGAATTATTGAGTTAAACTTTTTTTTATATTTTCATAAGTGCACATATTTTAAAATTCTTTTTTCTTAGATAATTAAATTAGTTGTTAAATATATGTAATTACTAAAATAATAATAAAAATTGATGTGATGTAATGAATACTGTTAAACGATTAGTGAAAAATACAAGTGTTTTATTTTTATCTCAAATGATTGGATATATTCTTGCTTTTTTCTATACATTATATTCTGCAAGGTATCTCGGAACTAATAATTTTGGTATCATTTCTTTTGCAACAGCAATTGCAGGATTATTTGCTATTTTTACAGATTTAGGACTGTCAACATTAACTATACGTGAAGTTGCTCGTGATAAGAGTAAGACTTCGAAGTATTTGGGTAATCATGGAACAATAAAGTTAATTTTATCAATTATTACCATGATACTTCTAGTATTATATGTAAATATTGGATCTTTTGATAATACAACACGTCTTGTTGTGTATATTATTGGATCTTCTGTGATTATTGATGCTTTTGGAGGAACATTTACATCAATGTTCCGTGCATATGAACAGATGGAATATCAGTCAATTTCAGAAATAATAAATGCTGTAACAATGTTTATTGGTGTTTTAATTTGTGTTTTTGCTAAACAATCTGTTATTGCAGTGTCTATGGTTTATTTAATTTCAAGTACAATTGTGATGATATATAATTTTGTGATGTGTTCAAGAAATTATGGGATGATTCATTTCCAAGTTGATTTAAAATTCTGGAAATATCTTATTTATCATGCATTTCCTTTGGCAATAACTAGTATTTTTGCATTAATTTCATTTAAGATGAATACAATTCTTCTAAATATGTTAACAACAAATTCTGTTGTAGGTGAATATACAGCAGCATTTAATCTTATGCAAGCATTAATATTTATTCCAACAGTATATTCTACGGCTATAATGCCTGTATTTTCAAAGTTTTTTGTAGATAGTAAAGAAATGTTGGATTATTCATATAAAAAGTCACTTAAATATTTAACAATACTTAGTATGCCAATTTCTATGGGAACAATGGTCCTTGCTGATAAAATTATCTTGTTTATGTATGGTTCAAGCTATGTAAATACAATTCCTATTCTTGAATTGATTATATGGGCGTTACCTGCAATATTTTTAAGTTATATTCTTGGAACAAGTATTGCATCTATTAATAAACAACATGAGACAGTAAAGGCTACATTTTTATGTTTAATTCTTAGTACTGTTGGTAATTATATTTTAATTAACATGTTTGCTGGTATTGGTGCTGCTATGATTACTGTGCTAAATGAAGTTAGTATGGTTTTATTTTATTTATATATCATGCATAAAGCTGGATATAAAGTACCACTTATTAGTATACTTCTAAAACCATTTATTGCAAGTGTTGTTATGGGTATTGTAGTATCAGTTCTTAATCAAGAATTATTTGTCAGTGTATTTATAGGAATTATTGTATACTTTGTTACAATTATTTTATTTAAAACATTTGATAAGGATGATTTAAATATTATAAAACAATTATTACCAGAAAAAGTTGTAGAACGTTTAAATAGTAAGGATTGGTTTAATTGATGAGTATAATATGTGTATATAATAATCAGGAAATTTTAGATAAATATCTTATAAAAAGTCTTAAAATGCAATCTGAGAATTATGAGTTAATTCTTGTTGATAATCGTGATAATCGATTTAAAAGTGCTGCTTCTGCTCTTAATTATGGAGCTAAAAAAGCTAGTGGTGAATATCTTGTATTTTGTCATCAAGATATTTATTTTTCTAGTTCTACATGGCTATCTGATACATTGACTGAAATTCAAAAACTTGAAAATCCTGGTATTATTGGTGTTGCAGGGAAGGTAAATGATAGTATTGTTCGAAGTAATATTAAACAAGGAATTGATCCTGTTGATATAAGTCCATATAAAATTGAAAAAGTAGAACATGCTATTACACTTGATGAATGTTTATTTATCATTCCAAAAGAAGTATTTGAAAAATATAATTTAGATGAAAAACAATGTCCTGATTGGCATTTATATTGTGTAGATTATGTTTATAATATTCAAGAAAAAGGATATAATAGTTATTTAATACCATCAGTTCTAGAGCATAGATCTAAGGGAGATTCTATGTCTGAAGGATATTATAAAACATTAGTAAATTTACAAAAAAAGTATTTAAAAAAAGGATTAATTAGAACGTGTATGGGTGATTGGTTTACATTTGTTCCTATTTTTATTCAAAGAAGAATAAAAAAATATAAAAAATATTAATGTTCTACAATAAATGTACAACAATCATCATATTTTGAACAACATTCTACTTCTTCTACAGAGACCTTTTCTTTAAAGTGTCCTGTAAAAATTCCTTTTATAATTCCTTTTGTGATATTACAGGTTGGTATATTGTATTGTAATTTGTAGCATTCATGACAACCTTTAATTTTAAATATTAATTCTTCAGTATTGTTTACTGTTAGGTTACCTAGTTTTAAATCTTTAAAAGTTTTTTTGAGAATTTCTAGTAATTCTTCAAGAGTTTCATATTCAAATGTTGAATATAATTTTTCTCCAATTCTATAACCTGATTCTACTTCTAATGGTTCTACTTCTAAACCATGATATAGAAGTAATGATTTAAATTGCCTAAATACTTCAATATATAATTCAGTATCTGATGTTACATCATGTTCTATTTGAGGTATATTGTATATTATTTTATCTGGATAAATTTCTCCAATATATTCAGCAAAAATATAAAATAACTTGCTACGTCTATCAAGTGGATGAGATTGGAAACTTATAATTCCATCTTCAATGAGGTTTTTTAGATGTACTGATATTGTAGATTTGGATTTTCCTGTTTTTTTAACAATCTCTGCCTCACTTACTTTTCCTTCTAAGATATTTAGTATTTGTATTTTGATAGGACTATCAATAATTTTAATACCTTTTGCTGTTGAATATATCTTAACTTTTGTATTATCATACATGCTTATAGGCATCATAATAAATTCTATGTAGTATAAAAAATATAAACATTATTATTGTATGTTTATATGAATATAGAATTAAATAAAAAAAATGGATTTTAATTAATTATTAATTAAATACTTATAAAAATAAGAGAACAAAATATTGAATAAATTATAAAGGAAGTAAACAAATGGTTCCAATATTATCTACTATATATAGAAAATTACCTGAAAGTATTAAAAATCATCCAAAAGTAATTGAAATAGTACAGAAATTTAATAATAACAATAAACTAAATGAAATAGAATCTCATTATAGGATGTTGGATTTGATATTTAGTAGTTGTGATATAAAAGCAACAGGTGTTATGAGAGAAATTCAGTTATTATCTCTAGAATTACTAC
>CAZHBQ010000013.1:0-33899 GCA_964530785.1 uncultured Methanobacteriaceae archaeon
CAACAGTGAATGCTAATGAACTAATATCTAATGAATCAACCAATACTACAATTGACTCAAATTTAGATACTATTAATACAACAAATATTACATATTACAATCAAAAAACGAATAACGATTTAACAAATTCTTCAAATATAACAACAATTAAAAATACTACGATAAAACAATTAACAACAACTAAAACATTAAAAACAACAACTTCAGAAACAAAAAATTCATTAAACGTTTCTTCAGATGGGCAAATAAATATTAATTCAGCAAAAGTAATTAAAACTGCAAGTAATACTTACAATATCCAAGGAAATATAACTTGTGTATTAAATAAAACTTCAGGAAAATATGCTGGTGGCGAAGAAGATGGTTATGCAGTTCAAGATGCAAAAATAACACTTTATAATTCAAATGGTAAAATACTCAGCACTATAAAATCAGATGCAAATGGTAATTATATATTTAAAAATCTGAGTTCAGAAAAATATAAAATAACATTTGAGTATGGAACATATGCCATTGGTGATGAAGAAATTAAAATAACAAATGAATCCGTAGTTTTAAATCATGTTTTTATTCCTGATATTGCAATTATATCATTTAGTGGAAGTGGAGATGAAGGTCAATCAAATAAAATAAATGCTCTTAAAAAATTAAGTGATAGAGTTATTTTCCTTGAAGGTTATAATCTTAATAGTTCATATGATAATAGTAATCAATGGATGTTAGATTATGCTAATTTCATATTAGTTGATATGTATAGCCAAGGATTAGGATTTGGAATAGACACAAGCTTAATAAGAGATTCCCCTGCTTCACAAAATCATATGGTTGCATATACTTTTGGTATATTTAATGATGGATTACTTTTATCATTAGGATGGGGATATCTTGGAAATAATCCACATTCTATTGAAAACACATTCATTGGTTCATATTGGCAAGCAGAAGCTATTAAAAATGAAACAGTAGTAAATACCAATATGAAAAATATGTTTAATTATATTCGTTACTTACTTGGTGAAATCAATGCAAACCCCACTACTAATGGAAATGGTCCAATTATGGCTGGTTCACAATGGGGTGTTTATTACCCAGGATTTAACATAACAGTTCCTGCCCCTAGTAGTGATTTGATAACTCAATGGATATATATGGCACCAGGTTATAATGATGATGGTGCTGGAAGTTTAAACTGGATAACAAATTATTATAATCCTTGGGTTTTGGAGCATCAAGATCCAGTAGATCTTTTCAATAAATTTGAAAAATGGTATGATAAAAATGTTAATCTAACCGGATCATTTGTTGTGATTATAAGCTATTACCAAACAAATGCTGAGGTTGAAGCATTAATTAAAGAATTTGAAAAACAAGGAAGAGCAGCATTTTGTTTATATCAATATGCTACAACAAAACCTTCAATGACTGAACTATTAGAAATTGCTGTTACTAATAAAAATGGTATTTCCAGAGGAATTAGTGCAGGAAGTTCATTATATGGTTGGTCAACATCATATTCTGAAATGACTACCAATACTACTGTAGAAGCTTATTCAAGAATGAATATCACAATTCTTAATGCTTTAAGTGGTATTAGTAAAAGTAGTTATGAGAGTGAATATGGACCTCAAAGTGAATGGACATACAAAGTAACAATTCCACAATTTGAGGGAATTATTGGAGCTCTTCCTATATCATATATTGATGACGATGGTTCAACTGTAATTATTAATGAAGGTATTCAAAAACACGTACAACTAGTAACAGGTTGGGCTTCTCTAAAAGAGAAAGATAATTCTGATAAAAAAATTGCAATAGTTGTATATGATTATCCACCAGGAAAAGCAAATATAGGTGCATCATATTTAGATGTATATACAAGTACTCATGATTTACTTGTTAAATTAGCTGAAAGTGGATATGATATAGGAATGAATGTTGAAGATATTCCAACAGCCGAAGAATTAACTACCCTTATGATTAATTCAGGTAATAAGGGTAATTGGGCTCAAGGTTATTTAAAATCATATATTCAAGATAATTATGAGAATCTTACCAAAAATCACCAATTAATTAGTAAAAATGAATTTGAAGAAATGTACAATCAATTACCTACAAATCTCCAAGAACAATTAACAGCTTCATGGGGAACTGGTTTAGGTAATGGTTCAATGATATATAACAATTCATATTTATTAATTCCAGGTTTTTATTTTGGAAATGTATTTATCACATCACAACCTGCAAGAGGTTGGGATTCTGTAAATGATTATCATAGCGATACATTAGCACCACCCCAACAGTATGTTGCTTTCTACAAATATTTATATCAATACTATCAAGGTATTGAAAATAATAGTGTTGATGCAATTGTAAGTATGGGGACTCATGGAACTTTAGAATGGTTACCAGGACGTACATTAGGTTTACAATCAACTGATTGGTCGTTTCAATTAACTGAAACCCCTATTATTTATCCATATATTGTATCAAATCCTGGAGAAGGTATGACTGCTAAAGAAAGAAGTTTTGCACAAGTAATTACACATATGACACCAGTTACTACAGCTTCAACACTTTATGGTGAATATTCACAATTAAGTGATGCAATTTCAAGTTATGAAAGTAATAAGAAATTAAATGATGAAAGTAACATGGCATATTATAAAGAAGTAATATTAAATTTAACTTCAACTAATAGTAGTTTTCCTTCACCTAATTTCATGAAAATGAGTAATAATATTACCCAATATAAAGATGCTGTAGAATTATATGATATAGTATTAATGGAATTAAGTAAAAGTTGTATATTAAATCTATCTGAAAGTTTAAATAAATCAATGAATATTTATTTTAATTTCACACTAAAGAACAACTTAACATTTGATGAATATATCGATAAAATGTATGAATATACAACTAGTGATAGTGCATTTGAATCATGGCTTTCTAGCTTACATGAAATGCTTGAAAATTTAAGTGGAGATACAATTACATATGGTATGCATACACTTGGATATGTATGGAATGATACTGAAATGATTCAAGGAATAACTACCATCGCTTCATCAAGAACAACTATCCTTCAAGATATAATGACTATTTATTATAAAATTGAAGGAGATTATTATAAAAAGATTAAATCAACTGACTTCTTAAATCAACAAACAGCTATAGAAACAACACTCGCAAATATTGTTACTAGATTAGTCAGTAATACAACTCTTGATATGGTAAATACTATTGCTTATGAAGTAAATCAAAAAGAAAATAGTAGTTTTTATAATGATCTTCTTGAAATTAAAGAGTTAATTGAAGGTGTTAGAAACAACATGGAATGGGACTCTATTCTTGGAGCTCTTAGTGGAGGTTATGTTCAACCTGGTCTTTCAGGAGATCCAGCATTGTCTGATGTTTTACCAACAGGTAGATCTATGTATTCTAGTGATACAACAAAAATGCCTAGTAAAGCAGCATGGGCTACTGCTGTAACTTCTGTGGATAACATGTTAATTAAATACATGAAAGATCTAGGAGAAGATACTTATCCAGAACTTGTTGCAGAAGTTATATGGGGTACTGAAGTTCTACGTACTGAAGGAGTAAGTCTTGCTCAATTTTTATACTTATTAGGTGTAAAACCTGTATGGGATCAAAGTGGAAAAGTAAGTGGTCTTGAAGTTATACCTCTTGATGAACTTACAATAACGATTGAAAATACCGTTTATCAACGTCCAAGAATCGACGTATTTGCTACTATTGTAACAAATAATCCTTATTGGTTAGGTTTATTATACAATGCTACAAATATGGTAAATGCTTTAAATGAAAGTACTGATGACAACTTTGTTAAAAAACACACGGAAAAATATAACTCCACATACAGACTATTTGGTCTTAATGGACCAAAATTAGAAGGTACTGGAGTTTCAGATTTACTTAACAATGTTGCATCATACCAAAATTCAACTGATGGGGTAGCATATGAAGCAGCAAGTGTATATGAAGCTAGACTTTGTAATGCTTGGACAATAGATTCAAATGGAAATATTGTTGTTAAAAGTGGTCAAAAAAATTTATTTGTATATCTTTTATCTAATGTTGATCTTGTAATTCAAAATTTAGATAGTACATGGAGATATCTTGATTCAGATGATTATACTGACTGGTTTGGAGGACTTCTTAACGCTGCAAATATTCATGGAGCAACACCAAACACCATGTTAATGGATATACGTAATAAAAACAATATAATCTCAAGTACAATTTCTCAAGAAGTAAGTAAAGAAGTTATGGGTACAATCACAAACCCTCAATGGTTACAATCCATGACTTCATCTATTGGTGGTTGGAACCAATTAGCTCAAAACTTTGAAAACTTAATAAAATCAATACTTACTACTCAAGGTTATCAAGAAGATGAGAATGGTAAAGCTATTCATAAAACTGAAAGTGGTAATAGTACTGGATTGATAAGTAATGAATTATTTACAAAAGTTGTTTATACAGTAGTATATAGTGACTATTTAATCGCTGATGCAGATTATAAATCATATTCTGTTCAATCAATGACTGGATGGGCAATGACTATGGCTATGAATAACTATTGGAAAAGTAGTGATACTAAATTACTCAAAGATCTTATACAAAAGTATGTTGATGCAGCAAATAAATATGGAGTTGCATGTTGTCACCACACATGTGGTAATGTAAAATTACATGAATGGATTCTTAAAACTGGATCTCAATTTGGAGTTGAAGGATTAGAAAGGTATTCACAACAATATTATGCAGCAACTGAAACTGGAACTGTTTTAGGTACTGGTGACTCTGGAACTGGTGCTGGTGATGGATCAGGTTCTAGTTCAGGAACTGGTTCTTCAGGTGGAACATATATTGGTGATGAAAGTTTCCAAGGTTTTGGTGATACTGGAATTTCTTCAATCGAAGGATTATATCAAGGAGTTGGTAGTTCTTCTAGTTCTTTAAGTAGTGATATGGTTAGTCAATTAACAAGTTCTAGTGGATCTGGCGATAGTACTAGTAATACTAATGGATCTGATGGATCTGATAATAATGGAATAAGTCAGGGAAATTCTACTTCAGGAACTACAAATGGAACTCAAAGTGGAAATGCTGATGGAAATAGTGGTTCTTCTCAAAGTGGTTCATCTAACGGAGAAGGAAACTCTACAAAAACTGGAAGTTCAGATGTTGGAGATGCTTCAAACAGTGGAAGTACCTCTGCATCATCAAGTTCTAGTTCAGCTTCAGCTAATTCAGGAGCTGTTAGTGCTACAGCAGCAGTTTACGAAATAACAGAACAAGAACAAGGAGGACAAAAAGCTTCTTCACAAGCTGAGATTTCCTTAATATATATTTTAGCAATAGTTTTCCTTGCTCTTTTATTCTTTGTTGGATTTGTAAAGAAAAAACCGCGTGATAATTAAAAAAAAACATCATACATAAATATGTTAAAATAAAAAAATATTCCCTTTTTTATTTTTTTCTTTTTATTCTTTTTAAAAGAAATATTTTAATATAATAATTTAATTTTTAAAACAAAAATATATGCTAATTTTTATAAAAAAAAACTTTAATTTAAAAAAAGAAGTTTGGAGATTAATATTATAAAGTTTGTACTGCTTTATATAATCTTTCAGAATTTTGTTTATACCAGTTAACTGTTTCTTCTATTGCATCTTCAAATGACCATTTAGGTTCCCATCCTAATTTTCGAGTTTTTGATGCATCTAATGAATATCGTCTATCATGACCTAAACGATCATCCACATGTTTTATAAGACTCTCTGGTTTTCCTAGTTTTTCAAGTATTAATTTGGTTATTTCAAGGTTATTTTTCTCATTTCCTCCACCAATATTATATACTTCTCCAATTTTTCCTTTATGTAAAACAGTATCTACTCCTGCACAATTATCTTCTACATATATCCAATCACGAACATTTTTTCCATCACCATATACTGGTAATTGTTCATCATGTAATGCTTTTAAAGTAAAAAGTGGTATCAATTTTTCAGGGAATTGACGTGGCCCAAAATTATTACTACTTCTTGTTATTATTACTGGTATATCATATGTTTTATAATATGCATTTACAAGTAAATCCCCACCTGCTTTACTTGCTGAATATGGGCTTGATGGATCTATATTATCTGTTTCTTTAAATGATCCTTCAAGAATACTTCCATATACTTCATCAGTTGAAATTTGAATATATCTTTCTACATCATATTTTCTTACTAATTCTAATAAATTTTGTGTACCTAATACATCTGATTTTACAAATGAAGCTGGATCTGTTATTGATTTATCTACATGTGTTTCAGCTGCAAAGTTTACAACATAGTCAGCATCTTTCATTGCTTCTGATGCTTCAGTTTGACTTGCAATATCTCCTTTAATAAAGTTTACATCAACACCTTTTAAATTTTCCATATCTCCAGCATATGTTAATTTATCTAATACTGTTATCTCATAATCTTCATATTTATTTGCTATATAATGAACAAAATTTGAACCTATAAATCCTGCTCCACCTGTTATCATTATTTTCAAACTAGTCACCATCTTATTAATAGTTATAAAAACTGTTTTATCATTAATTAGATTTTTATTTATTAAAATATTAATATCTTATTAAAATATAATAAAAATTAAAAAAAATATAGTAAACTAAAAAAATTTATATTTTAATCAAGTAATATTCTATTATGAAATTCTTTATAACCGGAGGAAGTGGTCTTTTAGGTGAAAGATTATCTGCTATTGCTAATAGTGATTATGAGCTTACCCTATCACACAACTCCAATCCAACACCAAATACTACGAAATGTGATATTACAAACAAAGAAGAAGTAAGAAAAACTATATTGAAAAATAATCCTGATGTTATAATTCACTGTGCTGCTATGACAAACGTAGATTTATGTGAAGATGAAGTAGATCAAGCATATCTAATTAACTCTAAAGGTACATCATATTTAGCTGAAGCTGCTGAAGAAATCAATGCAAAAATAATATATGTTTCAACTGATTTTGTATTTGATGGTAAGAAAGGTAATTACTCAGAAAATGATGAAGTAAATCCTCTAGGAATTTATGCAAAATCAAAATATGATGGTGAAGTACAACTTCAAAAACATAGTAGTAATTGGGCTATTGCAAGAGTAAGTGTATTATATGGTTGGCATAAAAGACAAAATTTTACAACATGGGTTATTAATCAATTAAGACAAAATAATTCTATAAATATCGTTACAGATCAAATAAATTCGCCAACATTTGCAGATAATGCTGCAGAAGCAATATATGAAATAGCAAAACAAGATAAAAATGGAATATTCCATACTGCTGGAAATGATCTTATAAGTAGATATGATTTTACTATGAAAATTGCTGAAGAATTTAATTTGAATAAAGAGTTAATTAATCCTATAACTAGTGATAAATTTGTTCAAAAAGCACCAAGACCTGTTGATTCATCATTAAACGTTAAAAAGGTTGAAAAAGAATTGGGAATGAAAATGGAAACTTGTTCTGAATCATTAGCTAGAATGGCTAATACAAAATAATATTTTTTATTTTTTTTATAATAAAAATAATGAAAAACCACAACCTTTATATATCATAAGAACCATAATTTATAATAGCCTTTATTAAAAGGTTTTAATTTATTGGTTTAAATCCATCCAATATAGAATTTATTTTTTATATATGCGGGGGTGGTCGAGCGGTCAAAGGCGATAGGTTGAGGGCCTATTGAGGTAGTCTCTTCGCGGGTTCGATTCCCGTCTCCCGCACTTTACTAATTATAACTATTTTTAAATATTAATTACATTTAATTTAAAATTAAAAAAAATAAGTAAAAAATAGAATTATACTTTAATTATTACTTCTAAAGCTAATCCTTGTTTTAAATCATTTATTAAATCTTTATTAAGATCACATGCTGCTTTATCTGAATTTATCATTAAAGTACGACTACATGTAAATGTACTTTTTCTACAAACCATGTCAGATGGATGATCTAAAGATAAATCAGAAGAACCATAACCTACTATTTTATCAGAAGCATTACTAGTTTTAAGTATTAATTCAATTTTATGATCATCAGTTTGAATTTTATCTCTTAATTCTTCTGGAAAATCATTTAAAGTTACATTACTATTAACACCAACGATACAATCTCCTTTCAATGTAAGAGACTTATCAGTTGTTATTTCAAATGTAGATTTATGTTTTGATGTTACATTTTCATGTCCTGAAGCTATAAAACTATATTCCATAATTATCACATATTTATAAAAAAATTTTTCTTTAATAACTATTATATTAAAATTATTTAATTAACTATTTTATTATAAATTTATTAATTACATGAAAATAATCTAATAATTGATTAATATGAATAATGAAAATATTCCTGATAAAGGTAATTATTGTCTAATAATAAAAATGAAAGATAAAGCTAGTATAAAAATTGGTGCTAAAGGAATTATTGATTTTAAAAAAGGTTATTATGTTTATGTTGGATCAGCACTTGGAACTTTATCTAAAAGAATAAAACGTCATATATCAGATGATAAGAAAAAACATTGGCATGCTGACTACCTATTACTTGATAAAAATTCAGAAATAAAACAGGTGATATATACATACTGCACTGAAAAAATAGAATGTAGTATATCTGGTGAAATTAATAAAGATACATGTGAATATATAGAATACTTTGGATGTTCTGACTGTAAATGTAACTCACATTTATATTATTTTAAAAGTTATGAAGATGCATTAAAAAGTAGTATTAATTCATATGGAACAAATTGGATATAAATCATTAAAATGGTTCTAAAAAAATAATAAAAAGAAGATGAATTATACATAAGAATAGAAAAATTCCTCAAATTCATCTATATCCATTGGAGTAGGTGTTGAAAGATTAGAATTGTTAACTATAAAATCAACTAAATCATCATATGTTCTAGCTTGATCTGAATCAGGGAAAGATTCAACAACTGTACTTGCTTTATATTCACTTTTCTGAACAAGACTACTACGTGGAATTATTCCAATAACTTTACTTGAAATACGAGAAGCAAATTCAGTAACAACTTCAATTTCATTTTCAACATTTCTACAATTACAAATAATACCACCTAATTTTCCATTTAACTTCTTAATTCCTTTAGCAATATTATTTGCAGCATATAAAGACATATATTCACCACTTGTTACGATATATACCTCATCAGCATAATCTTCTTGTAATGGTACACTAAAACCTCCACATACAACATCACCAAGAACATCATATATAACAAGTTCAGGATCAGAATCAAAAGCACCAAGCTGATCAAGTAATTTCATTGCAACAATGACACCACGACCTGCACAACCAACACCTGGTTCAGGACCACCTGATTCTACACATAAAGTATTATTATATCCTTCATATAATACTTCATTAAGTTCAGGTCTTGAATTTTCTCGCATAGTATCAAGAATTGTTGGAATTCTTTTACCCACTAAAGTTCTAGTTGTATCTGCCTTTGGATCACAACCAATAACAAATGTTGAACCATCATAAGCTGCAGCAATATTAGAAACTGTTGTAGATTTTCCAATACCACCTTTACCATATATAGCAACTTTTTTTATAACCATAAAAATACCTCTTATTTTTCAATTTCTACTTTTTTATAAACATGATCATTTTCACGAACAATATTATTCATCTTTATACCTACATATCCATTAGATATATTTTCTATATTTTTTCCATCAACTTGCATTGAAGTTACTTTTTGAGTAACACTTCCAGTCTTATTTCCCTGAATAATAAGCATATCCCCAACTTCTAAACTTGACCATAATTTTATCTCAGCAACACCAATCTTTTTATAAAAATTAGTTACTTGACCAATATCTACCTTTTTATATGTTGCTTTATTATCATAACTAGTCTCTTTAGGAACTCTATAATAAAATCCAGTATCAAAACCTCTATTAAAAACTGAACTTAAATCATTTTTCCATTTTAAAATCATTTCATCTGAATATTCATCCCATTTTCCAGATTCATATAAGTTAATTGCATTAGAATAAGCATTAGTAACAACAGCAACATAATCTGCAGGACGAGCTCGACCTTCTATTTTAAATGCATCAATTTTTGATTCAATTAAGTCGGGAATATGTTCAATCATACACATATCTTTTGGACTTAATAATCTTGAATGTTCTATTGAATTATTTTCTGCTTGAGTTAATATTAATTCTTTATTCTCAGTTGATGATAAATGCCATTCTTGTCTACATGGTTGTAAACATTCACCACAATTAGCATTTCTATCATAGAAATATGAACTTAAAAAACATCTTCCTGATATTGCAACACACATTGCACCATGAATAAAGGTTTCTATTTCTATTGGTGAATGTTTTTTAATATTTTTAATATCTTCAAGTGATAATTCTCTTGAAAGTACTGCTCTTGAAACTCCTAAATCTTTATATAATTTCAATGATTCAGTATTTGTAGTATTAGCTTGAATACTTAGATGTAATGGGATAGATGTTTTATTAGCCACATTTAACATACCCATATCTGAGATAATAAGAGCATCAATATCATATTTTTCAAGAGTAGATAATTGTTTTTTATATTTTTCTAACTGACTATCTGTAACTATTGTATTTGTACAAACATACAATTTTTTATTATTATCATGACATTGATTAGTAATCTCTTTAATATCATCAATATTTATGTTAGCTACATTTGCACGCATATTTTAATCAGTTATTCCAACATATACTGAATCTGCATTGTTATTTAATGCAGCACTAACTGATCTTTTATCTCTTGCAGGTGCTAATAATTCAACCATAAAAAATCATCTCAAAAAAAGTAAAAAAAAGATTAAAATAAAAAAAAATATTATTCATTATCTTTAAGTTCAGGTGGTATAACAGTTGGATATTCACCAGTAACACAACCTAAACATAAATCCTCATATGGAGTTCCTATTGACTCAACAAGTCCATCCATACTTAAATAACCAATTGAATCTACTCCAATTTCATCCCTAATTTCTTCATTTGTTCTATCTACTGCTATTAATTCCTCTTTTGTTGCCATTGCAATACCATAGTAACATGGAGAAATAATTTCTGGACATCCTACAAGAAGATGAATTTCACTTGCTCCTGCATCACGTAACATTTTAATTATTGTTCTTGAAGTAGTTCCCCTTACAACACTATCATCAATAACAATAACTCTTTTATCTTTAACTACAGAATTTACTGTGTTCATTTTAAGTTTTACAGCAATATCTCTATCTTCTTGTGTTGGCATGATGAAAGTTCTTCCAACATATCTATTTTTAATTAA
Organism: uncultured Methanobacteriaceae archaeon; assembly: GCA_964530785.1. Taxonomy (GTDB): domain Archaea; phylum Methanobacteriota; class Methanobacteria; order Methanobacteriales; family Methanobacteriaceae; genus Methanosphaera. The sequence goes on from CAZHBQ010000013.1 coordinate 11,417, forward strand.
ACCTTCAGCATATGGTATTCCTGATTCACGTGAATATGCTAAAGTTGCAGGTATTGAAGAATCTGGAACTGCTATAACAACATCAGCATCAATAGGATACTCCTGTGCTAATCTTTTTCCTACATTTAATCTTACATCATACACACTTTTACCATATATTAAACTATCAGGTCTTGCAAAATACAAGTATTCAAACATACAGTTTGCAGTATGATCTTCTCTTGGTAGATAATAACTTGTTTCTTTTCCATTATCAATTTCTAATATTTCACCAGCTTCTAAAGAACGAATATAATCAATATCTAATGAATCAAATGCTACTGTTTCAGATGCTAATACTATAAATTCATCATCTCTACCGAGAGATAATGGTTTCATACCTAAAGGATCACGTATTGCATATAAAACACCATTTATAAGTATTACTAAAGAATAAGATCCTATTAATTTTTCACATGTTTTTTTAATTGCTTCAACAGTATTATGATCATTTCTTGAAAATTCCTTAATTAGAAGATGACATATTACTTCAGAATCTGTAGTTGATTTGAAATCGTAACCTTCATTAATTAATTCTTCTCGTAAAGATTCAGAATTTACAATATCACCATTATGTGCAATAGAAATTGTTATATTATCTTTATGTTCAACAAAAGGTGAACAATTTTCATGAGATGAATCTCCTGTTGTAGAATAACGAACATGACCAATCCCAATATTACCATTTAAGATATCTATTAAATCCTCATCAAATACATCTGAAACTAAACCCATACCAACATGAGTATTGATTCTTCCATCTTTTAAAACACTTATTCCTGCTGATTCTTGTCCTCTATGTTGAATAGTATGTAGTCCTGAATATATCCAAGAAGCTACATCAACAGAATCATCATAAGAATATACGACTATAACACCACATTTATCTTGCAAATCATTTTGCACTTTATGTCTCTCCATATATTATACATTAAAAAAAATTGAAGTTAAAAGTTAATTATATTTATAACTTTAATTTTTGAAATACTTATATTTTAGTATATTATCCAAAAAATAAAGATTATATTTAAAAAAATAAATTTATCAAAAAAGAACGCATATATCTAAAGGGAGGTGAAGTAAATTGTACTTAAAGTACAATATTTTCTCCTAATTCAATAGCTTTTTCTATTTGATCTTCTTTTTCTAATACAGAACCAGGAACATTGTTATCTATTAAATAAGCAATATCCTTAACATCAAAGCCTAATACATCAAATGATTTAGCTTGTGTTTCAACTGGTATTTTGAATGCATTTTCATCAGATTCACCTTGTGAAATAATCATAGAGAATTTTTTTGTTCCATATGTTTCTGCAAATGGGAAGAGATAATATGAATATAATCTATCTATGAATAATTTTGCTGTTGCATTTAAATCAAAGAAATATATTGGTGCTGCTAATATTAATCCATCAGCTTCTTCAATTGCTTTATAGATTTCTTGCATATCATCATCTATAGCACATTTTCCTTCATGAGCTTTACAGTAATTATCACCTTGACATGCTGTAATATTCAATTTATTTAATTCAAATATTTGAGTTTCTGCACCTTTTGCTGATGCTGCTTCTAATGCTTTTTCTAATGCTAATTTTGAGTTAGAATCATCTCTTGGACTTGCACTAATTCCTATAATTTTCATTTAAAATCACCTATTATTTATTTAAGTATGCATAATAATGAGCTCTTATACTATATATAGTTATAGTAGATTTAAAATAAAAATATAAAATTAAAAATAAAGATAAATAAAATAATTAAATCAAAATTAAAGCTATTTAAAGATTAAAATAAAAAAATAAATTAAAAATAAAGATAATTTCATAAAACAAAATATTGAGTGAATAATAATATTTTATATTAAAATTAATCATAGTTAAAAATCATATATAAATATAGAATTTCATAATGAGGTATAGATAAATTGAAAGTAAAATATGAATGTGCATCATGTATGCTAAGACAATCTCGTGAAGCAATAGAACATGCAGTATATGATGAAGATAAACGTATGGATTTAACATTAACAATCTTATCATATGTAAATGATCATTTCAAAAAAAATGTAAGATCAAACAAATTAGGAACAGATATTCATCATGAAATAATGAAATTAACACAAAATCATGACCCATACAAAACACTTCGAGAAGAAGGAAATAGAATTGCTGAAAAATTAGTTCCCTCAATTGAAGAAATGATAGAAAAAGATCCAACATTAGAAAATTATGTTAAGGCTGCTGTTGTTGGAAATATTATTGATTTTGGAGCATTAGATCAATCAACCGACATGGAAAGTTTAATTAAAAAACAGATAAAAGAAAATCCAAAAATAAATGACATTGATAAATTAGATAAAGCATTACAAGATGCAACAAATATTCTTTATCTAGCAGATAATGGTGGAGAAATTGTATTTGACAAATTACTTCTTAAAAAAATAAAAGAAGATTATGATGTTAATATAACATTAGCATTAAAAGAAAGTCCAATTTTAAATGATGCAATAGTTCCAGATGCTGAAAAATTAGAATTAGATAAGTATGCTAAATTAATTAGTACAGGAGCAGCATCAGTAGGTGTTGTTGAAGAATATATTTCAGATGAACTTAAAGAATTATTAAAAATATCTGATTTAATAATAAGTAAAGGTATGGGAAATTATGAAGGATTAACTGAAATGAAATTAGAAAAACCAGTATTTTTCTTATTAAATACAAAATGTCAAGTAATTTCTAGTGAAATTGGAGTTGATCTTGGAAGTAATGTAATTATAAAAAAAGAACCATTAAAATAAAAAAAAAAAGTAAGAGGGATGTTAGAAATTAAAGTTTAAGCTTTAGGATTTGTTGTTGTATTTAATACTTCTGCAAATTCAAGATCTGCTTCCCATTTATTTTTACAATCACATGAAAAATTTTCAAGTTCCTCAGGTATTTCTTGTTTTAAATTAGATTCAATAATTAAACTTTTTAATTTTGAATTACATTTTTTACAATTGAAAGGACCTCTTCTTGTACCAAAACCTGCAGTATCCATAATCATTGGAAGATCTACTGTTTTTCTAACTTCTTTTAATATTTCAACTGTTGTCCATATCCAAGGTGGGTTATAAGAACCTCTTTTCCATAAATAATCCATCAATGTTCCACCATGTACTATTGAAGGACAATATGCTAAACGTTTAACACCAACTTCTTTAGCATATCTTGCTGAATCTATTGATTCTTCTATTGCATCTTTTTCAGATATAAGGATTGGTTTAACAAGTAAATATGCTTTTGCTCTTATATCAAATTCTTCAATACTATTTATAATATCTACTGATTTTTCAAATGATTTATTTGTTATTCCTTTATTAATTTTATTAAGACGAGTATCTTCATTTGATGTTTCAAGACCTATTCCTATTTCAAATATTTTATTAGGAATAATTGATGCTAATCTTCTAAGTGAATTTTCATCAATATATTCAGGTTTTGATTCTACAATAACTTCTTTTATGTTATCATATTGATTAAATACATTAAATATATGTTCTTGAACTTTAACATTAACTTCATTAGTATTTAAAAAACTACCTGATACAAATAATTTTATAGCAACGTTTTCATGTGATTTAATATCAGTCTTTTCAAGTTGCTTATTCCATTCATTATCAAAAATTTCAATTAATTGATCATCAGCTATTTCACATAGTGGAGAATCTGCGATATAACTACACATAGTACATCCACCACTTTCTGTAGCCCATTGACATCCACTTGTTGGAAGAACTATGAAAATTGTATAACCTACTGAATCATATAATCTATCCTCACCAGCCCAACTTGCTGCATACGCTTGTAATGGTTTTTTATCTTTTTTTCTATCTCTTTTATTAATAATATTTTCAATTGCATGTTCCCTAATTTCTCTATTTACTTTTTGTACTTTCATATAACCAACCTTTTTCTTAATTAAATGAATTTAAAACATCTTCTAACAATTTTAATGATTTAATTCTATCCTTACCTATTGGTGAACCTACAACAAATTCATTAATACCAATATTTTGAAGTACTTCTATTTTATTCATTATTTCATCAGGACTTCCACAAACACTAAAAGCATTAATCATATCTTCAGTTATTAAATTTGAAGCAGATTTAAAATCATGAACTGATAAAAATTCATTAATTTTTGAAGCAACATCTAATGAAATACCATGTCTATTTAAAACAACATCTGGAGCTCCAGCAATAATAAAAGCAACAACAATTTTAGCATTATTGTATGCTTTACTCATATCTGTATCAATACTACAAGCAGTATATGCTGCATAATTAAATTTATCTTTTGAAATATGTGACTTTTCAAGACCTTTATTTATTAAAGGAATTGCTATTTCAAAATCCTTAGGATTAGATGCATTGATCAAAGCACCATCAGCAACTTCACCAGAAGCTTCTAACATTTTAGGACCTTGTGCAGCCATATATATAGGAATATAATCTTGTTTTTTAGAAGTTCCACTAAGACATGCTCCTTGTTCTATAGTTTTACCATTAACTAAGCTCCTAATATCATTAATTGATTTTTTAACTGTACTTACAGGTTTTTTCCATGATAGATTTAATGTTTCCATAGTAGCTTTATCACCAGGACCCACACCCACCAGTGCCCGTCCATTTGAAATCTCATCTAAAGTTGTTGTTGCAGCAGCAATAGTTACAGGATTACGAACATAAGGATTAGAAACACCAGAACCCATTTTAATTGTACTTGTTTCATATGATGCAATAGCCAATACTTCAAATACATCTCTATTATTATAATGGTCAGTTATCCAAATATTTTCAAAACCAATATCTTCTGCTAATTTTATTAATTCAACAATATCACCTATTGGTTCATTTGGAAGTAATTCTAAACTAAATTTCAATATTCTCCCCTCTTATTAAGAATTTATTAATTAATCTTCTTCATATTAAAAAATAACATAGAAAAATAATATAACTATGTTAATAACTAATTTTAATAGAAAAAAAATCACATATCTATTAATAGATAATATGTTTTACATAACATATAATTTTATTAGATAAATATATTAGTACTTTAAAATATTATAGGAGATTTAAATATGAAAACTCAGGAGAAATGGTTATTAAATAATATAATTAACACAGATCAATGTGCTAAATGTGGAACTTGCACAATATTATGTCCAAACCATATTTTAACATTTGAAGATACGCCTAAATTAACTAATACTTGTCTAAGAAATGGAAGAGGAACATGCCATGAAATATGTCCAAGAGTATCTTCTGGAAAATATCAAATAAGTATAAGAGAAAAATTAGGAAAAAAACAATACACAACACCATACACTCAAGAAGAAACTATTAAAAAAATTATTGAAACATTAATGAAAGAAGGAAAAATTGATGGAGCTATAATAGTAGGTGATGATCATTGGAAATCATTATCATTAATTATTCAAGATACAGAAGAACTTGAAAAAGAAACACATCAATTTAAATATAAAGAATCACCTCTTTCTGCTCTTGAAGAAATGGGAAAATTAAACTTAGAAAAAATAGCAATAGCTGCACTTCCATGTCAAATATTGGGATTTAGAAAAATACAATACTTCCCATATCTTGCAAAACATGAACTAGAAAAAAGTAAACAGGGAAAACCAATTAAAATACCAGAAATCAAATATCTGATAGGTGAATTCTGTACAGAAAAATATGATTATGGAAATATGACTGAAGTACTTAAAGAAGAAAATATTGATATTAATCTTGTAAAAAAATTCCATAGAGATGTTCCAAAATTAAAAATTGAAACTGAAGAAAAAACATATACTCTCCCATTAAAACCAATAAAAATGAATGAAGGATGTAAACTTTGTAAAGATTATGAGGCAGATATGGCAGATATTTCAGTAGGTGTAGATGATAATACAACATGTGTTATAATACGAAAAGATGAATTTAATATTTTTAAAGAAATTCTTAACCTTAAAGAAGATGAAAAAGATTTACCAAAAACAAGACGTGAACATAAAATAAATCGTTTTAAAGTAAATGTAGTTAAAAGAGAAGAAAATAACATGCCATTATCTTATTATTGGATAGGTGACTATCCTGGTGTAGGTAAACAAATGGATGGAAATCATTTTATAAGAATTAAAGCAGGACATGCTGGATGGTATACAACAGAAGAAATAGAGAATATTTTAGATATTACTAAAAAATATAAATTAAGTGTAAAAATTACAACAAGAGGAGCTTATGAGTTACATGATGTAAAACCTTCAGAAGTTCCAGAAATAATAAATGAAATTAATAAAAAAGGACTCAGAACTGGATCTGAAGGACCACTTGTAAGATCAACACTTGCTTGTCCTGGTGATAGTGCATGTAAAAGTGGACTTATTGATACTGTTAAAATAGCAGATAAAATTGAAGATAAATTTGCTGAATATCCAACACCATATAAATTTAAATTTGCTGTGACAGGATGTCCAAATAAATGTGTACGACCAACAATTCATGATATTGGAATTATGGGTATAAAATATACAAAAATAAATCCTGATAAATGTGTTAACTGTGGACGTTGTGCAGAAGTTTGTAAACTTGATGCTATAACGTACACTGATATTGCAGTACGTGATGATGATTTATGTATTGATTGTGGTAAATGTTCTAAAGCATGTCCTCATAAAGCTATTGAAACTGTTCATGAAGGATTTGAAGTATACCTTGGAGGAAAAAGTGGACGTGAGATTGTAGAGGCAAATAAAGTAAATATTAAAACTGAAGAAGAACTCTACCCATTTATTGAAAAGGTACTAATAACCTATAATAAACTCGCAGATAAACCACAACGTGAACGTGTAGCTGATACAATAGCAAAAATAGGTTTTGATAATTTTATAGAAGAAGTTAAAAATACTAAAATATAATTATAAAATAAAAATAACCTTCTCTCTTTTTTTAAATTTTTATTAAAAATAGTAATATAAATAAGATATTGTAATTATAAAATAAAAAAATAATTTTTTTAAAAAAAAAATAAAATGGGGTTAGAATGGTAATTCTGTGTATCTTTTTATAGTTCCACAACTAAGCCAGTTTACAATATTACCAAATGTATTACTTGATGATGTAGCATCACACTTATACCATACACCATTTACATATACTTCTGCCCATACGTGACCTGTTACAAGACCACTACGGAAAGTACATGTTGCATGAGCATATCTTGCTGGGATATTTGCAGTTCTCATCATAGCTATAACTAAATGAGCCATATCTACACAATTCCCATAGCCTATACTAAGTGTTTTTACTGCACCATAACGAGTATTATAATAACCACTATAATCTGTATGATCATTTACATAATTAAATATTGCAACTGCTTGATTATATATTCCACTTATTCCTGCTGTAGCTTCACGAACAGCATTGATTATTGCAGAATTATTTACTTGACAGTTATTTGTACTTACTAAATATCCCTCATAACCTGATGGAACAGTATTTACAGATACAGAAGAATTATCACCAGTAAATGAATTACTTAATGTAATTACAGTTCCATATGCAGAACATACATTATTATTATATATATAAGCTACTGCTCTTGTATAGAAATAAAAAGCATCAGCAAAATCCATATAATTTCCATTAATTGTAATATTTACAGGAGATCTTCCATTAATTGCATAACATTTTACGATTGATTTTGCAAGTGAGATATAATCTTCTTTATATATTTTTACAGAATCACAATTTGTTTTTGATGAAGTACTTTGTGAAAAATAACCTAATACATAAGAATTATTACCATTATATACTTCACATAGTAAATATAAAAAATCAGCTGGAGATATTTGATCATTACCAATAGTTACATAATTTGGTAATCTTCCATTCTTTTCAATGAAATTTTTTGTATCATTAGCTTTTTGTAATATTTGACTATAAGTATATTTGGATATTGATGATTGAACTCTTAAAATACTGGTTGTATTTGTTTTTAATAAATTATCATTACCTGAGTAAACTATTGATATATTATTAATAGTTTGAGATAATTTACTAGTATCATATGTTATACTAGCATAACCATTTATTAAACTTAATGTTTCAATTGTTTTTCCATTTATTTTAAATGAAACTTTTCCACTTTTAGCTAAAGAAGTTCCTTTTGAATTTGTTACATTAGCATATATAGTAACTGTACTATTTTTTTTAGTAAAAAAGATAGTATTAGTATTTATTTTTGCATAATCATACAATACTAAAGTACTAGTTGCATTTGCTTCATTTGAAACACTAGTTGATCCTACTTTAACATATAATTCATAATTTTTATTAGAAGATGGAACGGTATATGTGAAATTTGCTACTCCATTTATAACTTTTGTTGTCCCTATTGTAACACCATTTACTTTAAATACTATTGGAGTATTATTAACTACTCCTCCATCAGCATATGATACATTTGCTTTTAAAGTAATTTGTGAATTAACAAACGCTGTATAAGAGCCATAGTTTATTACTACATCTCTTTTATTTATTGTTAATTTTGTTGATGTTGATTTTTCCAGATTGGTTTTTGTTCCTGCAACTTTAATTGTTATATCATAATCTTTTGCAGACCAATTTGGAATTGTAAATTTAAATGAAGCCACTCCATTAACAACTGTTGTTGTTCCATAAGTTATACCATTAACTTTGAATACTGCACTAACACCATCTATTTTTTCACCATTTTCGGTTTTTACTGTCGCATTAATTGTAATATTTTGATTTGCGTATCCATTCACTGGTTTTAAGTCTATAGTTATATCTTCCGGTTCTATTTCTGTTTTAATAGTTTTACTAGAATTTATTGTATTTAATGAATTTGTGTTTGTTACTTGACTATTTGATTCAAGATTTTCAGATTTGATGCTTACATTATCATTTGATTCAATAATTGATTCCTTAGATATATTTACATTATTATCTAATATAAGACTTTTTTCTTGAATATCAGATCCTATGGTATTTGTATTATCTGAAGATAATGTAGTATTTGAAATATCTTCTGCTGATACTGCTGTAATACCAATTATTAATGTAACTAAGAAAATCAAAATTAAATTTCGCCTAATCTTACCGCCTCCTCATAATAAACCAAAATATGAAATATTATTTTCGATTGAGTAAGTCATAATTTTAATATAATTTAATAAAATTATATAACTTAATATTCTGATTTTTTTGTTTTGATAATCAATTTTTTATTTAAAAAAAATTAATAAGCTCTGAAATTTAAGAATCTTTTTAAATTCTTATCTAAATCTTTATTTTAATAAGTATTTAAAAGTAATGTAAAAAAATTTAAATAATGGGTGTTTTTACATAACATATTATAGTTATTTTGATTTTTAACCATAAAGTATATATATAACTTAAACCAAAGTTTATATTGTACTAGATGTACAGAAAGATAGTCCCGTAGGGTAGTGGCAATCCTCCTGGTCTTTGGAACCGGGGACAGCGGTTCGACTCCGCTCGGGACTACTATTTACTTTAAAAACTATTTTTAAAATCAAATTAAACTATAAATATCAAAACTCTTTAATATTATAATATTTAATATAAATATAAAGGAGTGCTTATTTTATGCCTTATGAGGATATATTAAAAGAATATTTAGATGAAAATCCTGAAAGAAAAGTAAAATTATTTAAATTATACACAAGATTAATGATAATATCCACACTAGCAATAGGATTAGGAGTTATTTTATATATCTTTATAGCATTTGGAATTTTCTTCTAAAAAAAAATAAAGAAAAAAACTTTTTTTTATAATTTTTGAGAACTATATACTAATTTTTGAATTCTTTCTGATTTACTCATAGCATTTTCCAAAATCCTATCAGAAGTAATTATTGTAGCTATGGGATCACCTTTATTAAATAAATAATTTCTTTTAGATAAATCATGCAAATAAGGTAAATCAGTTAAATTATACCTAGCTTGTTTAAATGAATATGGTATTAATTTAACAGTAAATTGTTTAACATCAGGTATTTCTACAGGAATATTTCTACAAGCATTAATATGAGCTTCAGCTAAATTCATATTAAAACTGTTTTCTATACATTCAAAAGTACCTTGAATCCTAGGATTAACCTCTATAACATAAACATTATTATTTTTTAAAACAAAATCAATACCATTAGAACCAACTAACTTACACATTTTAGAAATTTTGGATGATATATTACTAATTTTTTCAGATGGATTAATAAAAGGTGTTATATTACCACAATAAACAAAATCATTACCACCCAACCTCTTAGAACCAATAATTTGATCAGAAGATGTAATCATATTAATAGAATGATCTGGAAAAGATAAAAAAGAACTACTAATAGAATTACCTTCAATATATTCTTGAAGTAAAAAATCACCATCAAATTCTAAATTATTATCAAACCAAGAAATACCAATACCACCTGATCCATAAACTGGTTTAACAATATACTTTTTTTTAGGATTATTAGATGCAATTTCAGAAGCTTCATCAGTACTATCTAATAAAAAAGTTTCAGGTAATAAAAAATTCTTATGAAGTAACTTAAACAACTTATACTTATTTCTAATACTTGATGTATCAACATTACCTATAATTTTATTCTTTGGAAATCTAGTAAGATCAATATCACTACTACATATAATATAATCTACTTCATTAACATAATCTAAAGCTAAATCTTCTAAAGATTTAAAACTAAAATCTACAGAATTAGGAACAAGTAATTTATCAACATATTCATGTTGATCAATAATATCAAAAAAACTAGTTGCATAAACAGTGAAACCTAACTCTTTTAAGGATTTAGATAATGCACGAGTATTAGAACCAATAACTAATATTTTACTAATAAAAATACAACCCTTTTAAATTTTTAAAAATATATTTGTAAAACATAAAATAAGTATTTTATTTAAAAATAAGAAAAAATAATCTAAAAATAAGAAAATTAAATTAAAAATAAAGAAAGGTTAAAAAAAGAATAATACATGGAAAACCATGTGATTATTCAGATTCTCTTGCATTAATGTTTTTCTTAATAACTTTAAGTTGTGCAAAACTTTCCCTTTCCATTTCCTCTAAACGCATTTCAATAAATTTGATTGTGTTTTTAATACGAGGAATGATTACGTGCTCTAAAGCATTTACTCTTCTTTTAGTTGCTTCTACTTCCTGAGCTAACATAATAATAGTTTTTTCAATTTCACCAAGTTCAATAATAATCTTAATAGATTCTTCGAACTCTTTAGCAGCTATATCTAAGTTAGCTGAAGTTCCAGCGAAACCGTAACCTCTGCTAATAACATCATTTGTTGTTGTTTTACTTTCAATAACTGGTACTGAAACACCCATTATACTTCTGGAAGTAATATCAAGTTCAAGAGATTCTCTAACTGATAAAGCTGCACGTTTTACTGCCATATCTCCCATGTCTATTTGAGCTTTATTAAGTTCTGAGTATGCTATTGCTAATTTTTTTCCAACTTCATCACGAGAACCTTGAACACGATCAAGAATTTCGAAAAACTCTTTAATGAGAGCATCTCTTTTTTCTTTAAGAAGACTATGACCTTTAGTAGACAACTTTGCCCTATCTTTTAGATTAAGAAGCTCATTACGTGTTGGATTAACTCCATCCAATTTTTCTTCTGCCATTATTTAGCCTCCTTTTCTGATACTTAAAACTTCGCAGTTAAAAGAATAAAAGAAAATTTATTCTTCAGAAGCATCTTCAGAAGCTGCTTCTTTTGGTAAGTATTTTTCAATGAATTCTTCTTTTACACGTTTAAGTTCAGTTTCAGGTAATATAGCTAATAATTCCCAACCTAAATCAAGAGTTTCTTCAATTGATCTGTCTTCATCTTTAGCTTGTCTGATAAATTTATCTTCAAATGCATCTGCAAATTTTAAGAATTTTTTATCACGATCGGTTAATGCTTCTTCCCCAACTACAGCGGTTAAATCACGTAAGTCACGACCTTCTGCATAAGCAGCATATAATTGGTCTGAAACTCCACTGTGGTCTTCACGAGTACGGCCTTCACCGATACCTCCACTCATTAATCTTGATAATGAAGGTAATACATCTACAGGTGGGTAAATACCAGTTCTGTCTAATTCACGAGAAAGTACAACTTGTCCTTCTGTAATATATCCTGTTAAATCAGGAATAGGGTGAGTAATATCATCCTGAGGCATTACAAGAATAGGCATTTGTGTAATTGAACCTTCTTTACCTCTGATACGTCCTGCTCTTTCATATATACCAGCTAAGTCAGTGTACATGTAACCAGGGTAACCTCTACGTCCAGGTACTTCGTTACGTGCTGATGAAATTTCCCTTAATGCTTCACAGTAGTTTGTAAGGTCAGTAAGAATTACTAACACGTGCATACCTTTTTCAAATGCAAGGTATTCTGCTGTTGTTAATGCCATTTTAGGGGTCATGATTCTTTCAATAGCAGGGTCATCTGCTAAGTTCATGAATACTGTTACTCTTTCAAGAGCTCCAGTTTGTTCAAACTCATTCATGAAGAAGTTTGCTTCTTCGTGAGTAATACCCATAGCACCAAATATTACTGCAAACTCACTGTCTTCTGAAATTACTTTTGCTTGTCTTGCAATTTGTGCTGCAAGATCGTTGTGAGGTAATCCAGATCCAGAGAAGATAGGTAATTTTTGACCACGTACAAGAGTGTTCATACCATCTATTGTAGAAATACCTGTTTGAATAAATTCAGCAGGGAATTCTCTTGCTGCAGGGTTCATAGGAGAACCGTTTACATCTAATTCTACTTCAGGAATTATTTCTGGTCCACCATCAATAGGTTTACCAATACCGTTGAAAATTCTTCCAAGCATATCTGTAGAGAGACCGATTTTTGCGGTTTCACCTGTGAAACGAACTTTTGTTGATTCGGTGTTAAGGTCACTTGTACCTTCGAATACTTGAACAACTGCAATATCTCCTTCTACTTCAAGAACTTGACCAGTTCTCATTTCACCAGCTGGTGTTTCAATGTCTACGATTTCGTTATAAGCTACACCTTCGACACCTTGAACAACCATTAAAGGTCCTGAAACTTCAGCTACAGTAGTGTATTCTCTTGTTTTAATATCTACATCATTCATTGTCCAGCCTCATTACATTCTTTTGTTATACGACTTCTGATTTCTTCAACTTTGCCCAAGAATTCATCTTCAGGGACATATTTCATCCTATCAAGATCTACTCTTACTTCTAAGTTTACGAGTTTATCTACATCTGCTCCTTCAGATAATGCTACTTGAGCTGTGGAGTTGTATAATAAGATGGTTTTTAACATATTGTACTGTTTAATTGGTGAACAGTATGTATCTGTATCATCAAATGCGTTTTGTTGAAGGAAGTCTTCTCTTAACATACGTGCTGCTTCTAAAGTTACACGATCTTTTTGAGGTAAAGCATCAGGACCTACTAATTGTACAATTTCGTTAAGTTCTGATTCTTTTTGTAAAAGAGACATTGCTGTATCTCTTAATTCTCTCCAATCTGAACCGATTTCAGTATTCCACCAGTTTGTGATACTATCAACATAAAGTGAATAACTGTTCAACCAGTTAATAGATGGGAAGTGACGTCTATCTGCAAGTGATGCATCTAATGCCCAAAATACTTTTGCAATACGTAAAGTGTTTTGAGTTACAGGTTCGGATAAGTCCCCACCAGGAGGTGATACTGCTCCTACAATTGTAATAGATGATTCTGCATGATGAGCTCCTATTGTAGTTACTCTTCCTGCACGTTCATAGAATTGTGCTAATCTTGATGCTAAGTATGCTGGGTAACCTTCTTCCCCAGGCATTTCTTCAAGACGTCCTGAGAGTTCTCTCATAGCTTCTGCCCATCTTGATGTACTATCTGCCATAAGTGCTACATCGTAACCCATATCTCTGAAGTATTCAGCAATTGTAATTCCGGTGTATACACATGCTTCCCTAGCTGCTACAGGCATGTTTGAAGTGTTTGCGATAAGAACTGTTCTGTCCATTAATGGGTTTCCAGTTTTAGGGTCTTCTAATTCTGGGAACTCAATAAGTACTTCAGTCATTTCGTTTCCACGTTCTCCACATCCGATATATACTACAATATCAGCGTCTGCCCATTTTGCTAATTGTTGTTGTGTTACAGTTTTTCCTGAACCGAATGGTCCTGGCATAGCTGCTGTTCCACCTTTTGCAAGACAGAAGAATGTATCTTGTGCTCTTTGACCAGTTACAAGTGGTACATCTGGGTCTAATTTATTAACGTAAGGTCTACCTACACGAACAGGCCAGATTTGCATCATTTGTACTTTTACAATTCCATCTTCGGTTTCAACTTCAGCAATATCTTCAACGATTGTGTATTTACCTGGACTTACGATTGATTTAATTTTACCAGATACTTTAGGTGGTATCATAATTTTGTGTACAATAGCTGATGTTTCATCAACTGTACCAATGATGTCTCCACCATTTACTTCGTCGCCTACTTGTGCTGTAGGTTTGAAATCCCATTCTTTTGTTTTATCTAATGCTGGTACGTCTACCCCTCTAGGAATGAAATCTCCTGCTTTGAGTTTGATTTCATCTAATGGTCTTTGAATACCATCGTAAATAGATTTAAGTATACCTGGACCTAATTCTACTGAGAGTGGACCACCTGTACTTTCAATTTTTTCTCCTGGTTTAATACCAGCAGTTTCTTCGTAAACTTGAACTGTAGCTGTGTCGCCATGAAGTTCAATAATTTCACCTATGAGTCCGATATCACCTACACGAACCATTTCGTGTACTTGGGTACCACGCATACCTTCACCGACAATAACCGGACCTGCAATTTTAATAATTTTTCCTGTGATCATTTTACCATCTCAACCCCAATAACTCTTTTAATAAGTTCATTCATTGGGTCAGTTTCTCTTTTATGTGAACCTGACTTATCGGGTACTTCTATTATCATTGGTAATGCTTTAGATCCGCTATATTTTGTAATATCGTCTCTTAGTTCATCCCCAATTTTTTCTGTTGTGATAATGATTGAATAACCATCATCAACTAATTGTTTTAAAGTAGCTTTTGATTCATCTTTATTATGTACGGGGAATCCACTTTTAATTCCACCTAACATAAAACCAGTTACTGTATCTGGATCTGCCATTATAGCTATATCTTTTTTCATAATAACATCTCCTTAACTTCTGAACTTGGTATTGCAATACCTTTTTTACTTCTTGCAATAATTTTAAGATTTTTAATTTCGATTTCTTTTTTGTTTATGAAACCAATAATTGGACCTACACCAAATGGTTTTTTCTTAAAGATATTATCTGCCATATTTCTTTCATATGCAT
The DNA here is from genome assembly GCA_964530785.1 of uncultured Methanobacteriaceae archaeon. Lineage (GTDB taxonomy): Archaea > Methanobacteriota > Methanobacteria > Methanobacteriales > Methanobacteriaceae > Methanosphaera. Next base: position 26,934 of record CAZHBQ010000013.1, read on the forward strand.
CTAAAGCTTCATCAAATACTGTGATAGATTGTTTTGCATTGTATTCAGGAATGTGGTCAATAATAACTTTTCCATATTCTGAACTTTCAATACTACTTAATAAAGAAGTCATATCTTCAGATTCCATGAATTCTTTAAGTTTCCAATCACGTAATTCATATCCACTTTTTATTACATATGGTTTAATTTGGTCGTATCTTAAACCATCAGCTTTAGCTCTTAAGATTATTTTTATGTTTGCAATATCTACTTTAGTTCCAACATAACTGTGTAACATTCTAGTATTTTCATCAGTTTGATCAGCTGATTTTACTAATAATCTTTCATAGTAGAAATTATCTAATGCTGATTCTAATGTTAATAATGTTTTATTTTCATTGTAATCAGGTAAAGCTTCTTCTAATACTTTAGCATATGGTGTTCCTTCAAGAGCAACGATTATATCTTGAACAGTATCTGCTTCAATTAATTTATTTAAATCGTTTTTTAATACTCCGTAAGGTACTAATAATTCACGAGTTTCTTCCTCATTTAATTTAGCTTCTTTTGAAATTAAAATACTTTTAATGTTTTTAATATCCCATTGATCTAACATTAAATCAAATGTTGGTTTTAAATCTTTAGGAGATATTTTTGCTAAAAGATCATAAGATTCAGCTAAGTTTACATCCAAAGCTTGTTCGATTGGATATTTGTCAACTAATCCTGCATAATCTCTGTGGCCTCTTAAATAGTTTTTAAATTCATCAAGATTTTCTGATTCTGTTAACTCTGTGATTTGTTTTTCATTGAATATTTTACCTATTTTTGCTCTTACCCTTGAATTTGGATAAGTATATGGATAATATTCCATTAAAGGTCTAAATGTGATTACTACTATGATTGCTCCAATTATAGCAAGTACCACTACTAGTAATGCAATGAATGACTCAATAGAAGAGAATCCGAAAGATGTTATAATTCCTGTAATGGTTTCTTCCATTTAATTCTCCCCCATTAATTACCTAAATAGTTTTTTAGCAACCTCTGATCTTAGATGTTTTCTATATCGAAGCATACGTGCTTCAACAGTATTTTTAACTTCAATTTCACCATCAATGGTACTTACTATTGCTCCACCAATAATATCAATTGGGGATCCAATAATGAATGAAGTTTCTTGACCAGTTTTTTCTGAAACATTTTCAGAAATTTCATCAAGCATGTTTTTTACATTATCAATATCGTCAGCTCTGACGAATATTTCAAGTTGATTACTTCCTACTTCTATAGAAGCATCTTCAATCATTGATTTTAATGATTCCACATAATCTGCGGAATTTTCAGATGCTAGTTTCTCAATTTTTTCTGATGCAATTCTGAAAGCTTTTTCTATTAATTCTTCACGAGCTTCTAACTCTTTTCTTCTTGAATTAACTTTTGCTTCTGAAATAATTTGTTGATATTTCATGTTAGCTTGTTTATTTGCAGAGTCAATTATAGCTTCTTTTTCTGATAAAGCTTTTACTTCACCATCTGCAATAATTTTTTCACTTTCAATTGTAGCTTTGGAGATAATTTCATCAGATTTTACTTGAGCATCTTCTTTTATATGTGATATTATTTTATCTGCTCCAACGCTCATCTATGTTCCTCCGAAAAAATATTAATTTTTAAAGGCAATAAAGCCTTTTTATTTTACATCTATGCTCCGAGTATTCCACCGAATACTAATAATAAGATAGCGATAAGGAAACCATAAATAGCCTGAGTTTCAGGAATAGCTGTAAATACTAAACCTTGTGCAAACATACTTGGTTCTTCTACTACTGCACCTACAGATGCGGATGATGCTATACCTTGACCCATACCTGAACCAAGACCACCGAAACCAACTGATACTCCTGCACCAATTGCTACTAAACCTGATGTTACTCCTAATGGAGATCCTCCCATAATTCCTGAGAATACTAATAATAAGATAGCGATAAGGAAACCGTAAATAGCCTGAGTTTCAGGAATAGCTGTAAATACTAAACCTTGTGCAAACATACTTGAATCTTCTGCTACTGCTCCTACAGATGCTGAAGATGCTATACCTTGACCGATACCTGAACCTAATGCTGCAAATCCTACTGCTACTCCTGCACCTATTGCAGCTAGGGCTGAACCTAATGCTAATTCTGCTGCCATGATATTTTCCTCCAAATTAATGAATTAAATTTATTTTTTTTATATAATATTTTTTTTTAAATGTAAATAATTATACTAAAGTTTTTTAATTATTTTTTAACTTTAGTATATACTCTTTCTGCCTCAAATGGTTCGAATAATTCACTTTCACCGTTGTAGAAGTTACCGAAGAACTCTACGAAGTGTAAACGGATTGAGTGGATAAATGAACCTAAGGTCTGGAATGCTATGTTGAATAAGTGTATTGCAAGGAATACTAATATTCCAATTATAATTCCTACATATGGAATCATTGAACTTAATAATTGTGCTAATAAGTTTGCGGTCATAGCGATACCACCGGTAGATAGACATAATGCTAATAATCTTGAATATGATAATACATCTCCAATAAATCCAAATATGTCCATTACTCCCATAGGACCTGCACCATAGAGTAAAAGTAATATTGCAATTACTAATAATACTGCAAATGGTACTAAACCTGCAACTAAGTATAATCCAATTGATAATTCAATTAATATCCAACATAATTGTCCACTGCATAAATCTTTGATGTTATGATTTTTAACATTATCAATAATACCAAATAAGAATGCTATGTTAAGGTGTACTAAACCTATAATGATTGCTAAGATCAAAATATTTTCTGGATGTGCGAAAGCGTTAATATCTGGAATTACTGTTGGTAATGCAGCATTAGCGTCTCCCATTAAGAATCTAGGTACAAAGTCTCCCATGAAACCTCCAGTTAGTAGACCTAGCAATATAGTCCATAAACCCATTTGGGTAATTATGGTTCCAAATGATTTGAAAGTTTTATTAACTTTTCCTATACCTCTGTAGATTAAGACTCCTAAAATAGCAAGAATTATTCCATAAAATGCATCGGTTAAACAGAAACCGAAGAAGAATGGGAAAAAGAATGCCATTATTATTGTAGGGTCTATATCTTTATAGTTTGGTGTGGAATACATGTTTACTAATAACTCATATGGTTTTGCAAAACCAGGGTTATTTTGTTTAACAGGTACTTTGTTTTCATTGATTTCTTCTTCTGTAGGATCTTCTACTTCGATAATACAGTTACCTTCAGTAACTTGATCAAGTACAGTTAAAGTTTCATCAACATCGTCTTTTACTACCCAAGCTTTAAGTGCTTTTGTAGTGCAAGTTTCACCAAAATATGCATAAATTTCAGTACGTTCTTTTTCAATTGCTAATTGTTCATTTAAAACTAATAATTGATCTTTTGAACGTAAACTTACTTCTTTTATGTCTTTTATACATTGTTCTTTATCGTTTTTTAATTCATCTAGTTTTTTTGCTGATGCTTCTTTGATTTCATCAGATTTACCACTTAACCCAGTAACATCTAATTTTTCAAATTCTAAGCGTCTTAATATACTAGATATTTCTTCTTCAAATTCAGTTGTAGAAACAATTACAATAGGTGTTTGTGCTACATCAGATCCTGAATTTGATGAACCTTCAAATATAACAACTTCATCTGTTACTTCATCAACTTGAGATTTAACTTCTGATAAGTGTTCTGCTGGTATTAAACCTGTTATGAAATTTGTATATTTAGTATTTTGTAAATATGCAAAATCAATATCAAAACTACTTAATTGATTTGCAACATTTAAACGTTCTTTATATTTGGTTTCTTCAGTACCAATCTCATTCATACGTGATTCAATTGGACTGAGAACTGAATCAACTTTATTAATAATTTTTTCAGCTTTAAGAACTAATTCTTCAGGAGTTAGATTTTCTACTTCTTCAGAAAATACTTCTTTAGGGCTGATAAATCCTTTAACAACATCAATCATACTTTTTGATTGCTCTGCAGATTTCAAGGTATCAATGATATTATCACATTTCATTGATAGTGATGCAATCTTAGTAGCATGAGGGTCTTGTTTTGATACATCTAACCCTTTGTATTCTTCGTTCTCATTGATTTCTTCTGATAAGTCTTCAATTTCGACGAGTCCTCTTTCGTAGAGAACATCTACTACAGGTTTAGTGTATTGATTCAATGTTACTATGCTTAATTTTTGCATTCTTGCTGTCCTAAACATAGTGTTACCCCTATAATACGATTTCAATTATTATATCAGCTGCGTCTTCAACATTATTTTCTGATCCCATTAAGGATTTTTTAATGTTTGTGTCAGATTCATTTGTAATGATAACTGCTTCTTTTCCTGCTTCTTCTTCTTTAGCAAGAATTATGTGTTTAGCTTCATCATTAGCTTCTTCAATAGCTTTTTCAATATCTGAATCTACTTTAAAACGAGCTTCTTGGATCATTTTAGTTGATTTTTTATTTGCTTCTTCTACCATGCTATCAGCATCAGACTCAGCTTGTCTGATTGAACCAATAGCGTCAGAAATATTTGCCATTCGTAAATCACCTTTTTTATGATCTGTTTTTCAAATAAAAATATACTCAATAAAATATAAAACTTTATTCTAAAACTTTATTTTTAAGAATAAAAGAGTATATATCTTGTATTAATCAATTAAATTTAAAATATATAACTAACCAAGTATCACCCCAATATAGACATGAGAACTTAAAAACTAACATAGCAAAAATAATTAATACTATGTAAATTTTATTTTGTTCATAAAATTATATCTTATAATACTATATATTAATTATCATTAGTTATATAATTTTATAGAAAATAGTAACAAATGATCAAACGGATTTAGAAAATATAAAAAAAGTATACAATTTAATTTTAAAAATAAAATAATATATAAAAAAATAAAAAAGATTTAAATAATTAAACATAGTTATTAGAATTTAAATTTTTAAATTAATGTCTGCACCTGTTTTTATCCTTATAATAGGTTTTGATAAGTGTCTTCTTGCTTCTGTAGGAACTTCATAAAATCCTTCTTCAATATCTCTAGGTATAACTTCTTTAACTTTTTGAGAATCTCTTATTTTATTTTTACATTTTGGACATTTGAATCCTTTATCTTTACCTGCAGATTTCATTCTTTTACCACAACTACAAATAGGATTTGAATATTTATATACTTGAGCTACTGATGTTAACTTAAATTTTTCAATATTTAGTGTGTGATTTTCATTTAAACCACCATATATAGTTAATTTATCCCCAACTTTTAATTTTCGGACAATATTTCTAAATGATTTTGTAGGTTCAAAAGCAGCACATTCAATAGTTCCACTATCATCTTTTACTTTAAAAAATACATGACCTCCCTCAATATTATGAGGATCTTCAGAGACTTCACAATCAAAACAATAACAACCTGTATCAACCATATCATTTATCTTAACATTATATTGCATATGCATATCAGTATGTTGATTTGTTTTAAAAATACAATAATCTTCTATTGGTTCATATGATTTTACAAGTGTATGTGCTTTTTCAACTATTTCAGGAGTATTACCTCGAATACCATATAATACAGGACATGGTGTATGAGGTTCTATAGCTGCATAGTTTTCTTCAATATCTATATTATCAAAAGTATCAGGATATGTTTGTTCATTCATATAAAATATACTCTCATCATCAAGTTGTCTTTTTGTACCATAATTTTCAGGCATACGATATGCAAGACATTCAAATGTTTGATCAGTAAGTTCAATAGATATTGATGCTAAAGCTCCAATAATTCCTCTTCCTTTTTTAAATTTATGTACTCTCGCACCTACTTTTTTAGCAAAGTTTTCAGCATAATCTATAGTATGAATTGAATATATAGCAGATGTTGCATAATCTCGCATTTCCTGAGTAATTTCTCCTTCATAAAATATAACACCAGGATTTGTATTTTCTCCTTCAAACATTGCATATTCTTCAACATAATCTAATACAATTTTTTCAACAGTATTCACTTCTTCTCTAGAATTAAGTTCAACAACAAAAGATAAAGCACCATTACCCCTAGTTTTATAACGCGCGAAAGGATTTAATCTAATTAATCTTGGATAATCAAGTAGAATAATATCTAATTGTTTTAATTTATTAATTATAATACATGTTAAATATGTAGTACACATTCCTTCAGATGAATCTGTATCATCTATTCCTATATGTAATTTTATTGGTTTTTCTGAATTCAAAGTATATTCTCCATTAAAAAAAAATTATATTACTATTATAATATTTTATAATAAAAAATATATATTATATATTATGAAAATAGATTATTCTTCAATAACACGAGAAAATATGTTACAAGAGGTTAATCTTTTACTTACAACATATGATTTTAAAACATCAAATATCTATGATAGAAGTTGTTTTGACATATTAGCAAGAAAAGATGATATTCTTATTATACTAAAAATTCTTCGTAATGTTGATAGTTTAACAGCAACTCAAGCAGAAGAATTATCTAAAGTAGCAGGAACATTTCTTGCAAGTCCTATTATAATAAGTATTAAATCAAAAAATAGTTATCTTGAAGAAGATGTTGTCTATGAAAGACATGAATTACCAGTAATTTCTCCTCAAACACTATGTAATATTATAGTAAATCAAATACATCCTGAAATTTTTGCAAAAAGAGGAGGATATTATGTTAAAATTAATGGTCAACTTCTAAAACAACTAAGAGAAAAAAATAACTTATCACTTAAAGAACTTGCAGATATAAGTCATGTATCACGAGAAACAATATACAAATATGAACAAGGAAATAGTCAATCATATCCTGAAACTGTTCTTAAATTAGAAAAAGTACTCAACAGTAACATAACATTATCAATCAATCTACTTGAATCTGAATATT